>JAKQGS010000058.1 GCA_029556045.1 Pseudomonadota bacterium
TGGTGATGGGGCGGTCTCTGGTCTTGATTTCTACGATACCATTGACGACTACAATAACAACAACGGAACCTTCCCTTATATCCCAACCCAAAACAACACCGGCTGGGATCAGGCCACGGGGGCCAATTGGGTGATGGACTCTGCCAACGATAACGGTGCAGGGGGCGGCACGGCCTCAAACGGTATCTGCGACGGCACAGAGGCTTGCGTGTTCAAGGATCGCCTCACAAACTTGATGTGGGCCAAAGCGGATGCCACGACGAGAAATTGGGAGACGGCCATCACCTACTGTGAGGGCTTAAGTTATGGTGGTTACACTGACTGGCGTCTACCCACCCAAAAAGAGCTGATGCAGGCTTATACGGATGGGATCTGGAGTCAAAAGGCCATCGCCAAGCTCAACCTTTCGAGCAACTACCATTGGTCGTCGTCGACGGTCTCCTTCAATACGAGCCTCGCGTGGGTCGTCTACCCGGGCAGTGGGACCACGGGCTACGGTGACAAGACCGATTCGCTCCGGGCTGTCTGCGCGCGGTAGCTCGGGAGCTCTGTCGGTGCCGCCCCGGCAGTTATTTGTCTTGATTTAATTATTTTTTCGTTTTTTATACCGTTGTATGAGTTACCGCTATCCTTCCCCCAATCCTGAGTTGTACCAAGCGCTGTTGCGTTCTTATTACCGCTGTCTTGAGAACAAAGCAGCCGTGAAAAAAACCGTGTTTCATCTCAATCACGAACGCATCATTCATCAGCTATCTCTTGACATTGAGAATAAGACATATCGACCGGAAATGTCAAACATTTTTGTCGTTTTGCATCCGAAACCACGAGAGGTTATTGCCGCCCATTTGCGTGATCGCATCGTGCATCATTTTATTCATGAATATATGGCACCGCACTGGGAAAAGCGCTTTGTCCCCAACTCCTACGCTTGCCGCATTGGCAAGGGTCCGATGCGGGCGAATGAGGATCTGGAGAAATTTATCCGCGCCTACTATCGCCATAACGGGGCACCACTTTTTTATCTGCAATTGGATGTGCAGAATTTTTTTCCCTCCATCGATCTCAATATTCTGCATCAGCTGGTGGACAAACATCTGGAAAACCCACTTTACCGCTGGCTTTGTAAGACGGTGATCTTTCATCGCTCCACCCTTAAGGGGAACTTCAAACTGACCTGTCCCAGGGAGCTTTGGCAAAAGCTCCCGCGGTATAAAAGCCTTTTTGCGGCAGCCCCGGATAAAGGGCTGCCGATCGGCAATCTGACCAGCCAGTTTTTTGCTAACGTTTATATGAACCAACTGGATCAGTTTATCGCTCACCGACTGAAGGGTGGGTTTTTGTTCTGGCAGAGGTATGTGGATGATATCCTGTTTCTCAGTGATGATCCGCAAAAGCTCCGTGGATTAGTGCCGCAAGTTCAGCAATTTTTGAGTCGTGAGTTGCAGATGACTTTGAATGTGAAAAAGACCGTCTTGCAGCCGCTTGCAAAAGGTCTGGATCACCTCGGCTACTGGCATAAACCCGATCATCGTCTTGTGCGGCAGAGGGTGGTCCGAAACTGCAAAGTGCGGGTTAAAGGAATGACGCAGGAGGCGGAGCCAAATCTCAATCACCTGTGTTCCACCATGAATTCCTATTTGGGATATTTTCGTCATGCGCGGACCTTGAACTTGCGTCGTGTTATTGTGAAACGATTGGTGACGGCACCCCATTTGAAGGGAAAATTGTCGACGGACTTGGGAATGACGCGGGTAGTCCCTTTTAAGGACGGCGGTGGTCAATGGGTGGCGATAAGGGAGAAGAATTACAAGGAGATTTTTTTACGAGAAGTGGAGGGGGGTATGGATTCGCGACGCGTGCAGGCTTATCTGCAAAACTGGGTGAGCTTGGATGGATTGGTGGGCCATGTTTCGAATATTGCCCTCTAACGTTACTGTAAATTGCCGATGAAAGAAACTGGATGTTTGACCTTTGTTGTTGCTGATCCTAGTGATTAAAGTTAATGAAAGCGGCAGTATTTTCTGTGTAGCAGTGGTTGGTAAACATGAAAAATCAGGAGGTCTCAAATGAACATATCAGACCGGATTGAATTGAATCCGGCGATATTGCAGGGGAAGCCTATTATAAAAGGTACTCGCATAACGGTTGAACTTATAGTTCGCAAGTTGGGTGAGGGAGCCACTGTCGAGGATATACTTGACGGTTATCCAAGCCTTGAAAGAGATGATGTGCATGCTGCACTTATCTACGCCGCTGAGTCTTTAGCCCACGAGGAACTGTTTCTCATGGCGGCTAAGGCATGACTTTAAAATTTTTGGCTGATGAGTCATGTGACTTCGCAATTGTTAGGTCCCTTAGAGCCGCCGCCTACGATGTCCAAGCGATTTTGGAAATCGCATCTGGAGAATCAGATGTCAACATAATCAATATGGCGGTCAGTAGTGGCCGAATTTTAATTACCGAGGACCGAGATTTCGGTGATCTGGTCTATGCACACCAGAAAGATCACGGAGGTATTATACTCGTTCGCTATCCATCAACAGCCCGCAATGACATGGCTGAAGCTATCCTATCTTTGATCAGACAAAAAGGCGAAGCTCTCACTGGTTGTTTTATCGTGGTGAGCCCACTTAAAATTCGCATCAGGACAAGAGTGTAGTTTTTTGATTACCAAACAAGGGGCCAATCCCGATCTCCGGAATTTTGGTAAGGTGTCAAGTTGAGTATGCCGTTTCCGTTAGTCATGATTCCGTTGTCCAGATTGAATTACGCCATGGGATTGACGAGGCCCAAGGGCCTCGTCAATCATCCGCCCGTCCTCCCGACTTCCGGGGCGGCACCGACAGAGCTCCCGAGCTAGCGTGCGCAGACAGCCCGGTTTGAATTGGTCTTGTCATTGTTGTTCGTGTTCCCATTGTTCGGGTTGACGATCCACGCGTTGCTCGTATTGTTGGAGACCGTCGACGACGCTAAAATTCTCTGCTCAGTAAGATCCTTCTGATCCCGGCATGCCCGGGTACAGCAGAACCAGGAAGTGATCCACGCATTGATCATGGGAGAGAACGCAGTCGAGGTGGCGCACCCTGATGATCCGTGAATCATCAGGCTCTGGCAGGGCAGGCGGAATTTCGGCAGGTGCTTCATGAATTGGCCGATTGCTGAGTTTGGGTCCACTTGGTCCATCCCGTCAATTGCTTTTGAATGTCTTCTAAGCATAGATTGATTTCGGAGAATTGACCTATCGAAATAGCCTTGAGATCCTTGATCAGGCGCAGAGTGATGCGGATGGTAACCAGATCGTTTGCAAGATGATTCAGGGACGTAGAGCGAAGCATGGGATCGCGGGTCAGATTGGCACGAATAACCCCTTCCAAAAAATCCTGTGTTTGTCCGGCCAGGCGATCTCCTAATTGAAAACGGAGGTGCTTGGGGAATTTTAGAACCAGCCGTTGGATGTTCAGGGTCAGCTGATAGGTGATTTGTACGATGGGGACTTGGGTGTAATCGATCATGGTAAATTGGGTCTTAATGGCGTCAAAGTTGTTATGAAGGCCTGATGTTTACCAAACCTGATGGTTGGGTGATACCTGATGATATATGCAAATGCCACATAAAAAATAACATCAGGAGCTTATGTTGTTAACTTAGTGCTATTCAATACTATGGGGTACTGCGGCGCTTGGGGCTTAAGCAACGCAGTATGGGTGTGCAGGAGGACATGTCTTAGGCGAAGGACTCCTGCTCAATATATTCCTCGGGAACACCATGCTGCCGCAAATAATGCACCACGGTTTCCATCAACCCCTGCGGCCCACAGGTCATAAATAGGGTGTCCTTGAATCGTCCCTCTATAAAACGATCCAACAGGGCTTGATCCGGACGGCCGCTCCAATATCGGGACGATGCGTCTGTACCGGTGCGCGTCAGGGTAATCTGCACGCGAATGCCTGCTTGTTTTGCTGCCTCCTCCAGCTCTTGCCGGCAGATGATGTCTTCGTCGCTGCGGTAGGCCACCAGCAACGCCATGCTGGCGGGAAAGCCGGGTTGGCCCAGATGGGGCGCGTATTCTCGCAACATGCTGACAAATGGGGTCACACCGCTGCCAGCGGCCACCATCACCAGATGACGACGGCCCTTGGCAGGGTCCCAGCAGAATTTTCCGATGGGGCCGCGGGCCCGCAGGATGGTGCCTATGGCAACGGTATCGCAGAGCCAATTGCTGACGATGCCGCCATCCACTCGTTTGACGGTGAGGCCAATCGCGTCGGTCTGGCAGGGTGAGCTGGACATGGTGTAGGAACGGACCAGGGGCTTACCCCCCAGGTCGTCAAAACGGAAGGTGAGGTATTGGCCCGCGATATAGTCGAAGGGCACGTTGTCGTCCTCCGCATCCACCATAAAAAAGGTTTTGGTATCCGGGGTTTCGTTTTGAATGCGGGTGACCCTGAGGTTCATCCAGCCTTTTTTTCGCCGTGGTTCAGTGCCTGCTGTCACGATCGTTTTACCTCGAGTATTTTTTAGGAATGCGGTCGTCGCCGCAGTGCTGCATTAAAATGCGGCAGTATAGCGAGGAATAGAGAGAGGCACAAGGGGGAGCTGATCAGGACTTGAGTGGTAAGGTGCCGAAAAAACTGGATGCATTATCACGACAGTCGGGGTACCTTAAACAATAATGAGTCCGATTTATTGGCTTAATCCTTGGAGAGGAGCTGGTTTTTTCCATGAAATCCCTGCGTCTGCGATTATTCACTCTGATTGGTTTAACTCTTCTGGCACTTTACGCCATTTCTCCCACGGTCATTTATTTTTCCATGCCGAAGGAAATCCGCAATGATGAGGCGGAGCTCAAAAAACGGCTGCCCAGCTGGTTACCCCAAAAACACATCAAACTGGGTCTCGATATCCAGGGCGGTGTGCAGCTTGTTTTAGGCGTTGATACCGCTGTGGCGGTGGACAACAAGCTTGGCCGCTTGGGGACGGAAATCAGTCGCTGGGCCAATGAAAAAACCAAGCGCGTCAAAGCCGCTTATGCGGTCAAGGGCGAACAAACCCTGCGGATCGAATTGGAAGACGGCGTCAACGAAGGCGACTTGAAGGTTGAGGTTGCCAAGGAGTTCCCCGGTCTGAAAGCCTCCAGCAAGGACGGCAATCGTCTGGACTTCAAATATGAGGATTCGCAGGTTGATTTTATCCGCAACGCCGCATTGGAGCAGGCGGAGCGGGTGGTGCGGAACCGGATCGACAAGTGGGGTGTGACTGAGATCAGCATTTCGCGTCGGGCCGATAAGAGCATCATGGTGCAGATGCCTGGATTTAAGGATCCGGAAAAAGCCCGTGAGCTGCTCGGTAAGACCGCGCAGTTGAGCTTCAAACTGGTGGACGAGGAATTCAAAGGCTTTGATAGCCTGGTGGGTAAATTACCGCCGGATGTTACCTCTGAGCGTCGCGGCAACAGCGGTGTGGTGTCGCTGATCTCCGAAAACAAGCAGGCGATTCTGGATCTCACCAAGGGTCTGGTTCCTGAGGGACGGGAGCTTTTATTTGAGGAAGAGATTCTGGGAGGTGGTAAAAAGGTCCGTTACACCACCCACGTTTTGAAGGCCACCACGGAACTCAGTGGTGAGGACGTGCTGGATGCCACCACCACATACGATCCCAATTCGTTGGATCAACGGCCGGCGGTATCCCTGAAATTCACCGGAACCGGCGGTAAACGATTTGCGGATATTACCGGTGAGAACATCCAAAAACGCATGGCGATCGTACTGGACAACGTGGTGGTTTCGGATCCGGTGATCAATCAGCGGATTTCCGGTGGCTCCGCCCAGATCACCATGGGCAACAACATCGATTATAATAAGACCGTGGAAGAGGCCAATCAACTGGCGATGATCCTGAAGTCGGGTGCGCTGCCGGCTCCTATCACCATCATGGAAGAACGTCAGGTAGGTGCGACCCTTGGTCCTGAATTGGCCAACCAAGGGCTTGTTTCGGCGGGTGTGGGTTTGTTGATGGTCTTTGCCTTTATGATTTTTTACTACCGGCGCCCTGGTATTTTTGCCAGCATTGCTCTTCTCCTGAACGCCGTCTTTTTGCTGTCGCTGATGGCGATTTTGGGTTTTGCCCTGACCCTGCCCGGTTTTGCGGGTTTTATTCTAACCCTGGGTATGGCGGTTGATGCCAACGTTTTAATCAACGAGAGGATCCGGGAGGAGTTGCGTCTCGGGCGCAACGGCCGCAAGGCCCTGGAAAACGGCTTTACTCGGGTATTTTGGACCATCATTGACTCCAATATGACCAGTTTGATCGCTGCTTTTGTTTTGTTGGAAACCAACTCGGGCGGGCCGGTTAAAGGGTTTGCGGTCGCTTTGATCACAGGTCTTCTGGTGTCTCTCTACACCGCGTTGATTGGATCTCGTGTCATGTTCGAGTGGGCGATCCGCAATGAAAGCAATGAATCCAAGATTCGCCTTTGGTTGGGTGGTGCTGCGGCAGAAAACAGCCGGGTCAGCAAGTTTGACTTTTTGAAACTCAGTCGTCCGGTGTTAAGTCTTGCCGCCATTTTTGTGGTGGTGGTGCTGGGTTTTGTCGGCGCCAAGGGTATGAACTGGTCGGTGGACTTTGCGGGTGGTACCGAGGTTGAAGTTCTCTTTGGCAAGGCGGCCCCTGCGGCTGAGCTGCGTGAATCCCTGGAAAAAGCGGGTTTGGGTGAACCAACCCTGCAGAGTGTCGGCGAAGATCAAAAACGTTATCTGCTCCGTTTTGAAAAAGACGGCAAACAGACCACAGAAACGGTTGATGCGGCGGCGGCCACCCAATCCCTGCGGAGCAAGCTGCTGGCGGGATTGGCGGACTATCAGCCGGACCTTCAGCGGGTTGATTTTGTCGGTCCATCCATTGGCAAGGAATTGCGCAAGCAGGGGATTGTCTCCGTTGTTTACGCGGTGATCGGTATTCTTCTCTACATTGCCCTGCGCTTTGATATGCGTTTTGGCCCCGGTCTTGTGGTGAAGATGGTGCAGGATGTGGTGGTGATGTTGAGTTTTTACGCCTTTTTCTGGCGGTCGTTTGACCTTACGGCGGTGGCGGCTATGCTGACTGTGATCGGATATTCCGTCAACGATACCATCGTCATCTACGACCGGATTCGGGAGAACCTGACCCTGCATCCGCGTCGGGTCATGTATGACAACATCAATGTTTCATTAAACGAGACCCTGGGTCGCTCCATCAACACGTCTTTGGTGACCATCCTGTCGTTGATTGGTCTGTTGGTCTTCGGATCAGGACAGATCTGGGACTTTGCCATGGCGATGGTAATGGGGGTGATTTCCGCGACGATTTCATCGACGTTTACCGCCAGTTCTGCGGTGCTGTGGTTCGAGCGATTTAAAAACCGCCGTACCAGCGGCACCCCTTCGACTGTATCAGTCTGACGGCGGCGGTCCCCCGCATTGTAAATCAAAAAAGCCCCGCCTAGGCGGGGCTTTTGTTTTATACTTTCAAGTTGTTAGAGGAGTTCCATGTCGGTGATGGAGCTGCCGGAAAGTGCATCCGAATACTGAAAATCTGTGGTGGGGATGATTTCGTTACGACGGCCAACGGTCTTGAATGTTTCCAGGTAGACTTTGCAATCGATGTAATCAAAGACGGCGGGGAAGGGGAAGTGACCACAATCCATATTTTTTTCGGACTTTTTCTTGGGAGTTGTGCTGGCTTTTTTAGGGCCTCTCCTGGCCGGTGCTGTCTCCGCCTGGGGATTTTCCAAAGCGGTTTCCGCTTTCAGTATCAGGCCGCAAATGTTCTTGAATTCGATGTTTTTGCGATCTGAAGCCAGCTGACCATGACGCACCAAGTGGGGGCAACGTTTGCAAAGCATGGACCTATCCTCTCCCTGGATATCGGTTAACCAAACATCGCTTGACGGTTGATGGTGTGCAAATCCCCATCTTTCTCATCCTGATGAAAGTTGGGAATGACATGCTTTTCCAACAACCGGGAAAGCGACAAAAAACATATTTCCTTGGATTTGAAACGATCTTAGGCAACGGCTTGACAAATTGCAACTATAAAATCGCATTTTTGCCAGAAATATCTTTTATTTACTTCCCCAAAAAATAACCCTTTCCCAACGGGATTCGCTTCTTATAAAATACGTCTCCCGTTAATTATTGAGAGAGGTTAACACCATTGGCCTGGTTAACACGCGATAAAGCCCCCCTGGTTACCGGAGAAAACCGCAAGGATACTCCCGACGGTCTTTGGGAGCAGTGCAAGGAATGCAAGGAAATCATCTTTAAGAGAGCCTTTGAGGCAAACCTCTATGTTTGCCCCAAATGCCAGTTTCACTATCCCTGCCCTCCTGTTGATCGTCTGACGCGCTTCCTTGATCCGGATACCTTCGAAGAGATCGATGGAGAATTAACCTCGCTTGATCCCCTAAGCTTCAAGGATGCTAAGTCTTATAAGGATCGCCTGGTGCAGGTGCAGAAGAAGATGGGGCGTCCGGATGCCTTTGTTTCCGCTCAGGGCACGCTTCTGGGACGTCCCGTCCAGGTGGGCAGCTTTGATTTTGAATTTATGGGCGGCAGCATGGGAACCGTGGTGGGGGAAAAGATCACCCGGATTTTTCAGCGTAGTGAAAAACTGCAGCAGCCAGCCATCATCTTTTCCTCCTCCGGCGGAGCGCGGATGCATGAAGGCATTTTAAGCCTGATGCAGATGGCCAAAACTTGCACGGCCCTGGGGGATTTGCGGGCCAAGGGGATTCCCTATATTTCCGTCCTGACGCACCCCACAACCGGCGGTGTAGCGGCCAGTTTTGCCATGCTGGGTGATGTGAATATCGGAGAGCCGAAAGCTCTGATTGGTTTTGCTGGTCCGCGTGTGATCCAGCAAACCATTCGTGAGGAGTTGCCAGAGGGATTTCAACGGTCGGAATACCTTCTGGATCACGGCATGTTGGATTTTATCTGCCATCGGCGCGAATTGCGGCAGCGAATCGGGGAGCTTCTCGATATCGTGGTCAAGGAATCGCATGCATGATGAGACCTTTGCGGCGTTGTTTGCCAAGCGACCGCAGGAAATCAAACCAGGACTGACCCGCATTCAGGCGGGATGGAAGGAGCTGGGGTTTCCCAGCCGCGATGTACCCTGTGTCCTTGTGGGCGGTACCAATGGAAAAGGAAGCACCAGTGGCTTCCTTTTTGCTTTGATGGCTGCCAGCCTCCGGGAGCTTGGTCTCTACACCTCCCCGCATCTTGTGCATTTTTCCGAACGCATTCAGTGCGGCCAACATGTGATCGACGATGGGATCCTCGTTCAGGAATGGCAGGAGGTGCAGAAGTCGTTAACTCCCGCAACCTATCAATCCCTGTCTTTTTTTGAGGTGACCACCCTTTTGGCGCTGCGGGTCTTTGCGCGGCAGCAATGTGCCTTTAATATCTTTGAGGTGGGTCTGGGGGGGCGCTGGGATGCCACCAATGTTCTGGATCCAGCAGCCTCCATTATCGTTTCCCTGGGGCATGATCATGAATCCTGGCTGGGGGGCGAGATCACCTCGATTGCGCGGGAAAAACTGGGTATCAGCCGGGAGGGGCGCCCTTTGTTCTGGGGGAATTGTCCCTATCTGACCCATGATGCCGCAGTGCGGGCCCTGGTTGAAAAGACTGTGGCTGATAAAAAAATCCCACTTTGGTACTGGGGACGGCATTTTGGTGGGGATGGGGAATCGTTTTATATCGAGCTGCCGCATCTTTCTCTCCTGCGGGAAAAGTTCCCCCACTATCTTGCAGGACTCCCTGCCTATCTTCGCTCAAATTTTGTACTGGCCGCGGCTTATTACCACTGGTTGGCCAATACTCCCTGGGGCCAGGGGCATTTATGTCCCCTGGTGGATGCCCTGAGTCGTTTTGCCGCTGAACCCCGGCTACCGCCCCACATGAACGGTCGTTTTCAGCGTCTTGAAATCACCGATCAAGGTCGGAAATTCCCCGTCCTGATTGATGTTGGGCATAATGTGGACGGCGTGGAGGCTCTGGTTCAAGGGTTGCAGGCCTGTTATCCTGTCAGCTCGCGACCTTTTCCGGGGATTGTCAGCATTTTAAAAGATAAAAACATCAATGGGATGCTGGATATTTTGAGGGGTATTTTGGACCCTCTTGTGTTATTTAAGTTAGATCATGAACGAACTTTGACAAGGGATGATCTGGAAGAACGTCATCGTCAGCTTCCGCTGATGGACACGTTTGATGATGCCTGGAAATTCGTTGTCAATAGGCTCCTGGCGGTCGGTCCGTCACGGCCAATTCTTGTCTGCGGTTCAGTTTTGGCCGTCGGACAGGTTCTGGAACAGTGGGGGGTACAGCCAGAGTGGATGCATGCAGGGGCGCAGCAAGTTGGGCAACATGATCCAATGGATAGCCGGAAACCATTATCTCGCAATCCTGATGATGGCGGTATTGATCGCCGCTGAACCCCTCCATGCGCAGTCGGGAGTCTCCACACCGACCTCTGACGAAGACCTCGAAGAACTCAATGCACCGGCGGCTCCTCCCCCCACCGTGGATGATCCCGGACAGGGGATTGAAGTGGTCTTTGGTGGCCCGCAGATGTTTTATGATGCCCGTTCCATCGGTATGGATCGCAAAAACAACCGCTCCATGTTCGAAGGCAATGTGGTGGTGATTGGTGCAGGCACCATGCTGACCGCTGATAAGGTGACGGTGGATCACAAAAAAGGTGAATTGCAGGCAGAGGGGCACGTGGTGTTGCTCACCCCCAAACAGGTCTTTACCGGCGATGCCATCAATTTTCACTGGGTGACCGGTGATTTTAAATTGGTGCAGGCGGTTATGACAGCGTTTTCGCCGGAGGACGTGGATCGTTTGAGTCGGGAATTGCTGGGATTTACCCCGGCGGAGCTTGAGTTTGAGCAAAAACGCCAGCTGCAGATCAGCAGCGTGCAGGGACGTAAAGGGGATTTTCGTCGCCTGGTGCGGCAAACCGTCGGTCCCGAAAAACAGTTAGATGAAGACACCGTCGATCGCTACGCCCTGATCCTGGAGCAGGAGGACATCATCCGGCGGCAGGAAAATCCCTCGCTGGCCCGTATGGGATTCGCCAAAAAGGAAGGTTACCTCAAGCGGCGGCAGTTTTGGGAACGGGCCCGGGCGGAGGCTCTGGAACGTATGGGCAAGGGGCCGGAGTCGGCAGCGTATTTTAAAATTTCCGGAACCGAGTTATCTCGCACCAACGGCAACGACTATCTGGCTTACAATTCCACATGGACTCCCTGTAAATGTGATGAGGATGAATCACCGGCCTGGGGGTTTCGAGCGGATCGCATCCACGCGCAGGTGGAAGGTTATGCGGATATGGAGCATCCGGTCCTTGAGATCAAAGGGTTCCCGGTCCTTTATCTGCCCTTTCTCAAAGTGCCCCTCAAACAGCGGCGTCAGTCCGGATTTTTAATGCCCACCATCAGCAGCGGCAACCAATATCATGGCAATGTCTACACCCAGCCGGTGTTTTTTGCTTTTGCCCCCCATTGGGACAGCACATTCACCACCGATATTTATCAAAACCGCGGCACC
>JAKQGS010000071.1 GCA_029556045.1 Pseudomonadota bacterium
TCAATTCCTGGAACCTGATCCCCCAAGTCCAATAATAGATCAAGTCCATGTCCAAAGACTTCAAAAATCTCCCACCCCATTTGATAAGGGGTTCCGTCCGCCTTCATGGGGACAGAAGTGGTGGCCAGCGGCGCACCATAATGGGCCACCAGCGATAAAACCAACGGTGCATTCGGGATGCGAAGCCCCACCACAGGCCGTTTATCTTTCAATTGCCGGGGTAGCGTTTTGTGCCGCTTGACGATAACGGTATAGGGGCCGGGCCATATTCGTTTCAACACCCGATAAAGCGCATGATCGATGGATCCCACAGTCGCCGCCATGGTGATGTCGCTGCAGATGAGACTGAAGGGGCGGTCTTTGGGATGGCTGGGATTGAGTTGCAGTATACGATCAAGGGCTTTGGCACTGGCTGCATCACATCCAAACGCCCAATTACCGCCGGTGGAATAAGCAACGACCCCATCATGCTTTAGTATTTCGCAGGTTCGGGCCAGATGCTTTTCCGACGGTGGGTTGATGTAGGTATAGAGATGCTCGGACACCATCACCTCACCGGGTATAGGCACGCACTTCCTGAATGACCCACTGCAGGGCTTCGGGTGGCGTGTGGGGCAGCAGTCCATGTCCCACGTTAAAAATATGACCTCGCGCGCCCTGAGCCTGGTCAAGAATGGCGCGGGTTTTTTGCCGCACCATCGCTTCCGGGCCTATCAGGGTTTGAGGATCCAGATTACCCTGCACGGAAACCCTTAATTCCATCTGGCGATTCAACACGTCAATGGCATGCTTCATACGGCACCGCCAATCGACCGCGATCACATCGCAGCCTACGCCTGCCAGCTCGTAATAGAGGTCAGACCCCTGCCCAGGGTAATAAATCACCGGCACCGAGGAGGATTTTTTGACCGCTGCTATCACCGCCTGCACAGCCGGAAACGCAAATTCCCGGTAGTCCTCCGCGGACAACTGGTTGGCCCAGGTATCAAACAACATCAGGCACTCGGCACCCGCTTTCACCTGCATAAGTAGGTAGTCGGTGGTGACTTCCGCCAGTAATTGCAATAACCCCTGAAAGGTGGAGGGGTCCTGAAAACGCAGGCGTTTGACCTCTGTAAAGGTTTTGGAGCCTTCACCCTCGATCATGTAGCTTGCCACCGTAAGGGGCGCTCCCGCGAAACCGATCATGGTCTGTTCAGGCTTAAGCCCCTTTCTGGTTTCCGCGATCGCCTCACCCACATACCCCAGCTCTCTCTGGGCATCCGGCTTGCGCAACCGTTGAAGAGCCTCTCGTGACCGCACCGGATTGGAAAGATGCGGACCGTGCCCGGCTCCAAAACTCAACTCCTGCCCCATGGCAGTGCAGGGGATCAGAATATCGGAAAAAATAATGGCGGCATCCAGATCAAAGCGACGCAATGGTTGCAGGGTCACCTCCGCCGCCAGCTTGGGATTTCGGCATAGCTCCACAAAATCCACGTTGGCGCGAACCGCGCGGTATTCTGGCAGATAGCGACCAGCCTGGCGTAAAAACCAAATCGGATAACGGGACGGTTGGCGTCCCAGGGCGGCATCAATAAGCGGCTTATTCATGATTTTTATCACTTATCCAAAAAGTTAAACCTGCTGCATCGTCCCAAACTATACCGGAGAATGAGGACAATTCATAGACAAGGGTGGTGGTCCATGCGAAAATTATACACAGGGAAATCCCCAATAAATCGAAGATTTTTCACCGCCCCCACTATAACACCAAGACAAGAGGACACCCATGAGCGCGCGTCCGCCAAAAAAGGATTTTCAAGAGTTCTATCGCTTATATGATAGTCTGCAGCCCCGTCTGATGTCCCTGGAAGTTACGCTGCAAAACGCTGCCAAAGGCGGCATGATCGGCCCGGCGGAATATCAGGCGCGCCAGCAGCTGGTATACCAGCTGCGCCAGCGCTTGCTCACCGCACACCAGTGGGTTTATGAATCCCAATCCCATCCCAATACCGATCTTGATTTTGGTTTGCCCAACCTCGAATCCTGCTCTTACGAAGAGGTGGTGGTCTGCGATCACTTTCTGACACAACGCATCAACTTATGCCAGTCGATGTTAAGCTATCTGGCCAGCCTCTATCAGATGGTGGAGCCGGCAGCCCAAAAAAAGATGGGTTCCATCAAAAGCACTTTTACGCTTTCTAAAATCAAAAAGGCGATCGATCGGCTAGCGGAAGACGGCAAACGGGTGGATGTGGACGAAAAAGTGGCCCATGAGCAGGCGGTGGAACTGGTCACCCAGCTGAAAGCCCGTCATATTCTCAAACCGGACGCCGAGGTCGTGGAAAGTTTGATCATCCTGTTTGATGACCTGGATGCCCTGACCAGTCGCATTGCCCGACTCAAGCAATCGACCCAGAAGGAAGAACAGCACATCCGGGAAATGAACCATTGGTTATTTGAAAATGAGCAAAAAATCGCCCAAAAACCCGCTCCGCTCCCCATACCAACCCTTGCGGTGACGCAGGAAGCTGAACGGGAAATCCGCGGCCCCGCCCTGAATCCGGTGGCACTGGCGGAGGAGCGTCTGGCGGTGGCCCGTGAATTTGTTGAAAACTATATCAATCTTCGCAAGCGAGAGGCCATCTCCCAACTGCCTGACCTGCCGGGCGATCTTAAGGAGCAAGCAAAGGAGAAACACCATGCAAAACATTGATTCCTGGGATCAGGAAATTCTGACGCTGGCCGGCGATGTCACCGAACTTGAACGTGAGTTTTGCAGCGAAAAATACCGGGAGCGCCTCGTCCTTTTCCAAAAAAAGGCGCAGCTCTTTGAAATGCAAAACCAATTGGAACAGTGGGGCGCTCGTTTTCGCCGCCTCAAGGATTCGGCCTTAAACCTCCCCCCGAAAGCCGTAGCCATGCTGCATTGGGCGGAAGCCATTCATACCCGCGTGAGTGGCCTCTATCAAAAACGAAGCCGCCTATTGGGCCGTCGGATGTGGGTCCAATTGATTAAAGCCCGTTTGACCGGTGGCACCCCGTATGCCAACTTTTCCCTGCAGGATAAGGACCTCCTGGAGATGGCCTCCCGCCGGGCCAGTCTGCTGAAAACCGAAAGTTATCTCAACGATCAGCTGGTCGCGGCCGAATACACCAAAAAGGAACTCACCAAAAAATACCAGAAACTGATGGCGTTGGCAGCCAATGCAGAAGCGGCAGCCAGCCTACAGAGCCCACTGGGCAGATCGTTCAAAGAGTCTGTAGAATCACCTGGTTATCGCGCCCTGGAATCCTATTTCCGCTGGTTGACGCTGCCCCTCCGCAACACCACCTTTGAGGAAAAACAATTCCAAAAAATTGATCAGAATTTCCGCACCATCTCGCAAAACCTCCTGGAGCTTTGCCGAAGCCTGGTCCTGGGAGAGCGTCAGACCACACGTTTGGTGATCGGCGATAACGCTATGAAAAAATTAAAGAATGACTTGAATACGATCCACGAACTCCAGCAGCAATTGGAGTTTACCTCCCAGCAGGTCATCAGCAAGCCACCGCCGCCCGCCAAACCAATCTTGGTGAAAAAAAATATCAGCCAAGTTAAAAGGAATGGAACATAATTTCTGATTCCATCCTTTTGTATCTTGGAGCGAGCGGCATGATTAAAGCCTTGACCACCCTGAGTGAGGACGAACTCCTCTTTAAAGACGAAGTTGCAAAATTCGCACAAACCCATATTGCCCCAAAGGTCCTGGAAATGGACGAAAAGGAGCAAATGGATCCCGCGATCATCA
>JAKQGS010000480.1 GCA_029556045.1 Pseudomonadota bacterium
CCAGGACTCCAATGCCATTGGCTACATGAGCATCGGCTTTGTAGATGCGTCCGTCAAAGCTCCTTTGCTGGACGACGTGGAGCCTTCCCAGGCCAATGCCAAAGCGGGAACATATCCCATTGCCCGCAAGCTCTACATGAATACCAAGGGCGCCCCCCAGGGCCTGACCAAGCTCTTCATCGACTACGTCATGAGCCAGGACTGCACCGAAATTATTACCAAAGCCGGATATATTCCCCTCAAGTAGCAACGTGCTGCAGACAATCCGTACCCGGCAAAACTCTCTCCAGTTTTGCCGGCAGTATCTGACCGATCGGGTAATCCGAACCCTGTCGTGCGGAGCGGGGCTCGTCTCACTGGCGACCTTAGGATTTGTAAAATAATTACATGTTGTTTTAATGCGGTGTAGAAATCCACCCCCTCTGGGGGTGGTCAGAGATATCTGGCTCTGCCTCTCGGGTTTTTAAAATCGCGGTGGCGAAGCCAGAAATTGGCCTGGAAGGCCACCCCCTCTGGGGGTGGATTGGCCAATTTCAGCGATTTTTTTACTTATTTGTAGGCATAATAGTGTAGTTCCATTCACCATGAAATTCGTCACGCACAAGGTGTATTGCCGCAAATTCTTCGTCAGTCACCTTGATCCCTTTTGGATATGGATTTGAATCAAGCTCAGCACGCACCCGTAATCCTTTTCGAGTTGTAGTTGCTGCAATTAAATTGACGGTAACCAATCACAGGGTTCGGATTATTTTCAATAAAAATCTTCGAATCTCTAGTGTCATGTCACACGTCTAACGTTGGATAAAGACGTTTCAGTTTGATCCGAGCATCACTGGTTTTGAAGTGCCAGTTGACGCAAACTTTTTTCCCATTTCTTTCCGATTCCCATGCCTTGACCTCTGATCGCATCACATCCATATCAGCGATGCGGCGATTCAGGCACTGCCCAATCAGAACATTCAGCTCGATCTCGGCCATATTCAACCAACTTCCATGCTTTGGCGTGTAAACGAACTCAAAACGGTCCCAGAGTGCTTTGGCTTTTTCCGGGACAAAAGCTTCATATAACGATCCGGGGCTGTGGGTATTCAAATTGTCCATCACCAAAGTAATCTTCTCGGCATCCTTATAGCGCTCTGCAATTTTTTCGACGAACAATGCCCAGTCCAGCCTGGTTTTGCGTTCAGTCACATCGACCATTCGCGTTCCAGATAACGGTTCATTCATCATGAAAATATTGCATGTGCCACACCTTTTGTACTCATAGTCGTATTGAGCTGGCCGTCCTGGGGAACAGGGGACAGGTGTTTTTACTTCATCAATCAACTGGCGCGGAGACTCGTCCATGCACACCACGGGAAAGCGCACATCATATGCCCTTTTGTAGACATCAAGAACCTGCTCCATTTGAGCTACGAAGTTACCGTCCTGGCTCGGCGGGATGACCCAACCGAGTTTCCGCCAGGGTTTGATTTCGTTTTTTTTAAAACCCGCCGAATTGTTTCGTGTGAGATGCTATCGATATATTGTAACTCCACCACTTTGTCCGCAAGTAAACGTAACGACCACCGTGCGTGCCCTTCGGGCGGCTCACTGCAGCTCAGCGCAACCAGATGCGCTTCGAAATCACCATCAGCCTTACTCTGACGCTCCCGTTTTTCCTTGTGCCCATCAAGTGCAATATCAAGCCCTTCTTCCACAAAGCGTTGCTTGACCCGATGAATCTTCATGGCGCTGACGTTCAATACCCTAGCAATCTCCTGTTCACCCAAGGTGCGTGCCTCCGGTGCCGTCTCATCATAATTGAGAAGTATGAGAGCATTAAGCACTTTCTGTGAGCTGTGCTTTCCTTTGGCAACAATAGCTTCGAGTTGAAAACGTTCTTCCTGCGTCAGGGAAAACCGATACTTGATTTTTGGCATAACTCACTCCGTTTATGACGGAGTATGCCATTTTAAATAACATTTCAAGATTGACATGACACTAGTAGTGACAACCGAAAATTGACCACCTGTGATCACCGAAAATTGACCACCTTGGGACGTGTTTTTATGTAGACGAACTGAAGGCGATCGTCCTACCTCTG
>JAKQGS010000096.1 GCA_029556045.1 Pseudomonadota bacterium
TTCAAACCGTTGCGGGATCAGACGTTTGTGGATCACGGGCAGCGTTACGTGGATCTGCACCGCCCGGACGGAACACCCGACATACTGCAGTTCATCGAGCACGGAACCATGCAGCTGGTGGCCCAGGCCGAGATCCTTGGCCATATGGCCCAGACGCTTTCCAATTCCGTGCTTGATAATTACCACCACCTGGGCGACGCGGCCTCCATCACGGACGGTCTGCCCTACAATCCGGATCTGGGCCCGTATGAGATTGCGTCGGACGGACGCTCAAGCGGCGTTAAGGATGACATGTGGGCTTTCACCAGCCGCAGTCCCTTCCTTGACCAATCGGCGGCCACCATGTTTGCTTTGGCCAGCCGCGCCCTGAAGGGATACAACGACGATCTTGCGGAGAGGGCATTGCAACAGTCCAAAAGGCTGCTGGAAGAAGCGACGGAGATGATGGCCGCCATGCCGCAGGGACGCTTCGGCCGGGGGTTCGGTTCCGGAAATTATGCGACCAATCTGCAGCTCTACATCTCTACGGGAGAACAGTCCTACCTGGATAAGTTCCGGGAACAGCTATGGCCGGCATTGGACCGCAATGTAAGTAACACCATTCTGACGGCACTGCACGCCATACCCCACCTGGATGCCGCTTACAAAGAAAAGCTCCGCCCGTATGTCATAAAGTATAAAGAGTACATTGACCAGCTTGAAAAGGACAATCCCTACGGAGTTCCAATAGGCCTTGGCAACTGGGCAGGTGGCGGCAGCGTGGTGAGTTACGGGACCACCCTCTGTTTTGCCAACCGTTACTATCCCGACATCATTGACGCCAGTCATGCCTTCAAGGCCACCAACTACCTGTTTGGCTGCCATCCCTATCACAATTATTCCCTGGTGGCCACCGTGGGAGCCACACGTCCCAAAGCGGTCTTTTACGGTAACAACAGGGCCGATTTTTCCTTTATTCCAGGCAATGTGGCTCCCGGCATACTGTTCAGACAGCCCGACCATTTCGAGAACTACGATGACTGGCCCTTCCTTTGGGGACAAAATGAAGGGACCATTGGCGGGAATACCGCTTACCTGATCTTTGGATTGGCCTTTAAGGACATGGTGAAATAGAAGTTGACCCGGCTTATTACTTTTTACCCAGCAAGCCGCCCAGTTTCCCTACCAGGTCACCCACGTCTTTAGTGCTTGTTTTTTTGCCTTTTGCAGATGTGTCTCCCAGCTGGCTTTGCATGAAAAACAGGAATTTGTTTTTCTCCGATGCGGGGTCAAACCGGTTCGATTTCTTCCACAGCAGTGAGCCCACGATGGCCAGCGCCAGGTCAATCCCAATCAGGATGATGATCCAGGTCATGTTGATGGGTTGCTTGAAGAGCATGGATATGGCCACTACCTGGGCGGCAATGGCAAGAACCCATAATATCCCTGCAAAAACGCGCAGTCTGGTTGCTTTGGACTTGCTTTCTGGCGTTGGCACGAACGGTTTTGGTTCCTGGCCGGGTTGGGGCGTTACTTCGTCCCCACCCACCCTGGTGACTTTTTTCTTTGTTGCCATACTATTGATTTTAAGGTTAATATTTTCAAGTATAGTCATTTATTGGGAGTGTTTTGCACTTTTCCTGCGCACCCGGCCGAAATAAAACGGCACAAAATTCCGGTAGCTGACTTCCCCGGTGGCAATAACCCGTTCCAGATAGAACCGTGCAAAACCCGTGTGTGTTTCCAGTTGCTTCATAAACACCTTCAAGACGGGCGGAAAGTACAGGATCCTTTTCCAGAAAAGCGCCGCTCTGATGTTTTGGCGCAGGGGCCGCGTGCTCTTGTAGTAGCTCCCCAGGACGTTCCTTTTCTTTCTTTTTGCCGAGGCGTTTATCGCACCGGCCGCCAGAACCCCGGACCGCATAGCATAGTAGATTCCTTCCCCGGTCACCGGATCGACAAAACCCGCCGCATCGCCCACCAGCAGCGCATTTTTGGGAAGCTTGCCCATATTCACCCTGCGCCCCGACGGAAGCAGCGCACCTTTCAGCGCTGCACCTTCAGCCCCTGCACCCCCTTCAGCCTGCCGGCTGAATTCTCCAGCCCCTGCACCCTGCCGGCTAAGCACTTCCCTGAAAAAATGCCTGCTCTTGTCTAGGATCTTTGGACCCGGCTCTTCTGCGCTCATCCCCACACAATAATGCTCTTTCTTAGGGAAAAACCACCCGTACCCCATTTTAGCCAACCCAAAATATATCCTGAATTCTTTCTCTTTTAGCGGATCCCTTGGCAAAGTCCGCTCCAGACATAAGAAATCGTGTCTCTTGATCTTTTTTGTGCGGCAGACCACTCCATTGCAGCCGTCGGCACCCACCAGGTACTTATAACAAATTCTATCCACCCCTGCTGTCACGGTGTTCTTTTTTAAATCAATATCTGCCGTTTTGAGTGCCACTTGCTGCAGTAGTTTGCCGCCTAGTTTCAAATAATATTGGATAAGCAGATTATCAAAAATGGTTCGATCTGTAAAGTAATAGTTTACCTGTGTGGCAAACCTGTTCACTATTTTGCCATTAAAGTAGAAATCTACGGTTTGCGCCTGCTCCGTTACAAATTCCGATGATTTTAGCCCTGGGCAATGCATGGCCAGTAGGTCAATGGATTTTTGTGTCAAAAGCCCTGCGCACAGCTTGGGACGCGGAAAAGTCTCCTTGTCAATAATACAGGTACTGTAACCTTTCTTCCTAAGCTCAATCCCCGTCATAGCTCCTGCAGGTCCCCCACCAATTATCAGCACATCAAACTCTTTACTCATCAGAAGAACCTATATTAATATTTCCCTTAAATATAGGAAAAAACGCAAACAGGTGGGACCTCAGTGCGCCAAAGTTTCTGTGTAATTTGCATAATTCTGAATAACAGGCAACTAATAATATGATTGCAATTTTGGCGCACTGAGGTTCCACCTCCGCACCCCACCACAGGCACTTTTGCCGGGTTTTTGCCCCTGGTGGACCCTAAAACACCCCCACCACAGGCACTTTTGCCGGGTTTTTGCCCCTGGTGGACCCTAAAACACCCCCACCACGGGCACTTTTGCCGTATTTTTGCCCCTGGTGCGCCCTAAAACACCCCCACCATGGGCAGTTTTGCAGGGTTTTTGCCCCTGGTCAGCTTAAAAGCCGGTGCAAATCAGAGTGGTGCTGCTTCGCAGCGCCTTTATAAGCGCCAAACACGTTTGGCGCACCGCCTTGAATACCAGCGGGTGGTTGTTTGAGCACTTGGTGCCAACAGAGGCAAAGCTGCTGATAATCTAGTGTCATGTCACAAATAATTTGACGCAATTAGAATATATTGTATCTTAGCCAAAAAAACGGCAATGAATACATA
>JAKQGS010000097.1 GCA_029556045.1 Pseudomonadota bacterium
TGGCGGGATATGGAGCAGACACTCCGTTGACCAATGCCCCCGGATACGATTTTACGATTCAGGCCCTCAGCGGATTAATGGCGATCACCGGAGAGGAAACCGGACCACCAATGAAAGTAGGAGTGGCGCTGACCGATATCATCACCGGGCTCTTTGCGGTTGTATCGGTACTGGCTGGATTGCAGGCTCGTCCCAACGCCCCTGCAAACCCTCGTGGCCCTGTGCTTGACGTCAGCCTGATGGGAGCCACCCTGAGCGCCCTCAGCAATGTGGCGCAATCCTATCTCACCACGGGTCAGGTCCCGAAGCGATGGGGAAATGCCCATGCCCAAATCGTCCCCTACCAGAGTTTTGCGACCCTTGATGGTCATCTGGTGGTTGCGGTTGGCAATGACCACCAATTCACCAAATTTGCTGAAGCGCTGGGGCATCCGGAATGGTTGCAGCAGGAAGGATTTCGCACCAACCCCGAAAGGGTGCAGCACCGCACCCGGGTGGTCGACACCATTCAAAAGGTGGTGCAAAGCAAAACGACCCGCCAATGGCAGGAGAAGCTGGAACAAGCAGCGGTTCCCCATGCCCCCGTGCAGTCCCTCGCAGAAGCGGAAACCTTTGTGAATCGTAACATCCCCCGCCTGCTGCTCCAGGATACCGCTGGCGATCGCTATTTTAATCAGCCGATTTACCGTCCCGGCTCTCCCCCGCAGACCGCCACTCCCCCGCCGCATTTGGGGGAACACTCGCGGGAGATTTTGCAGGCCGCTGGCTTTTCCCCGCAGCAGATCCAGCATTGGATCGATGTTGGGGTCATCGCCGCGACGTAGTTTATTTTTCCAATACGATTCGGGCAAAAACCGGAAAGTGATCCGCGACTCCCCTGTCGCTCCCTTTGGGATCAAAACGGGCGGGGGTTCCGTCGGCGTTTTTCTGGATGGGAAGCTGGTTTAAGACGGTGATGGATGAGCGATCGAATTGCCACTGGGGGCCTTTGTTCCTCTCAGTGTGTCGATAGATCATGATGGCGTCAAAGAAGGACCATGAATCCTCTTCCCGCGGGGGGCTCGCATCCTTTTTGCCGCGCCCCAGCGATCCCCGAAATGGCTGAAAATAGATGGTGCCAATGCATTGGTGACACCCCTCGTGATGGGACACCATCCAACGGGGGCTGGCGATCCCGCGAAAGAGGCGGGACTCATCCTCCGCCTTGATGTTGAAGTCCCCGCCTGCCAGCACCACGTCTGCAGACTTTGCCGCTTTTGCCCCCAGATCATTCAGAAAATCCATGGCCTGCTTCCGCAGCACCCGCGGATGGGACGGCGAGGGAAAATGCACCGCAAACGCCGTGATTCGGGTGCCGTCTTTTGTTTTGAAGCGAGCCTCCAGGATGCCGCGGCTTTCACGTCCATCCTCCATTTTAAAGGGGACCTTGTGCAGGTTCGGTGTCCCATCGAGGGGAAACCGACTCAGTATGGCCACATCGATCCCCCGACTGTCAGGCCCCTCAATCAGAATCGCCGGTTGGTAGCCCGCCTCCTTAAGATGTTCCCGACGAAGACGCTCCAGAACCTTCAGATTCTCCACCTCCGCCAGAAAAACCAGATCAGCCCCTTTACCTTCGCCAGCAGACCGGATCACTGCACCGACATTTGCCAGTTTGCGCCGTAAAACCGCTTCGCTCCAATCCAGCGTGGCACACTCCTCCTGACGAAAGCGGCTGCCTGCATCGGCGCATCGTTTTTTGTGTTCTGCACCACCTTTTTGACTCAGAGGCAAAAAGGTATGATCCTCCTTGCCGGCATCCGGTTCGG
>JAKQGS010000106.1 GCA_029556045.1 Pseudomonadota bacterium
CGCCTGGACGCTGGCAGTGCTGATATTTCTTGGTTTTATCTCAATTCCCCTGGGGGTGATGTTCGGCATTTTACAGCTGCCGGGAGGAGGATTATAGAATGAAATTAGAATCCAGAATACCTTCGGGGCCGCTGGCTCAAAAATGGGACAAGCACCGTTTCGAAATGAAGCTGGTCAATCCGGCCAATAAAAGAAAGTACCATGTCATCGTGGTGGGAACAGGCCTGGCGGGTGCCTCGGCGGCGGCTTCGCTGGCCGAGCTTGGTTACAATGTCAAGGCTTTCTGTTTCCAGGACAGCGCCCGTCGGGCGCACTCCATCGGCGCCCAGGGCGGTATCAATGCCGCCAAAAATTATCAGAACGACGGCGACTCCATCTGGCGATTGTTTTACGATACTATCAAGGGGGGTGATTTTCGTTCCCGCGAGGGCAATGTTTACAGCCTGGCACAGGTCGCCAATAATATCATCGACCAGTGTGTGGCTCAGGGTGTACCCTTCGCCCGTGAATACGGCGGTATGCTTGACAACCGCTCGTTCGGCGGGGCGCAAGTATCCCGTACTTTCTATGCCCGCGGCCAAACCGGCCAGCAGTTGTTAATCGGAGCCTACCAGGCCTTAAGTCGACAGGTTGGACTTGGCACGGTGGCCATGTACCCCCGGACTGAAATGTTGGATCTAGTGGTGGTCGATGGACATGCCCGCGGCATCGTTGTGCGGGATATGATCACCGGCAAAATCTCCAGCCATGCGGCTGATGCCGTCGTCCTGGCCACCGGTGGATATGGCAACGTTTTTTTCCTGTCCACCAATGCCAAGGGTTGTAATGTTACGGCCACCTACCGCGCCTATAAAAAGGGCGCTGGATTTGCCAATCCATGTTACACCCAGATCCATCCGACTTGCATCCCGGTTTCCGGCGACCATCAGTCTAAGTTGACTCTGATGTCAGAATCGCTGCGGAACGACGGCCGGGTTTGGGTACCCAAACGCAAAGGCGATCAGCGTAAACCCAAGGATATTCCTGAGGATGAGCGGGATTATTATCTCGAACGCAAGTATCCGAGCTTTGGCAATCTCTCGCCCCGTGACATCGCCTCCCGCAGCGCCAAGGAAGCCTGCGATGCGGGCCACGGCATTGGTGACTCCGGCCTGGGGGTCTATTTGGATTTTGCGGACGCCATCAAGCGACTGGGTCGGGACACGGTGGCCCAGCGATATGGCAACCTGTTCCAGATGTATCAAAAGATCACGGATGAAAATCCCTATGAAGTTCCCATGCGAATATACCCCGCCGTGCACTACACCATGGGCGGTCTGTGGGTCGACTATAACCTGATGAGCACCATCCCGGGGTTGCATGTGATCGGTGAAGCCAACTTTTCCGACCATGGCGCCAACCGTCTGGGAGCCAGCGCCCTGATGCAAGGGCTGGCTGACGGCTATTTTGTATTGCCATACACCATCGGTCATTATCTGGCGACCTCCGGCCAGGGTAAAGTCAACACCGACCATCCTGAATTCAAAAAGGTGGAAGCGGAAGTCAATGGCCGCATCAAGCAGATGATGGGCATCAATGGCAAACGTTCTGTGGATTCTTTTCACAAAGAACTCGGAAAAATCATGTGGGATTACTGCGGTATGGCCCGTACCAAAACGGGATTGGAAAAAGCCCTGCAGGCGATTCCCGCGCTCCGTGAAGAGTTTTGGTCCAACGTCCGTGTGTTGGGGGAAACCGAGTCTCTGAATCAATCCCTGGAAAAAGCCGGCCGGGTTGCAGACTTTCTGGAGTTTGGCGAACTGATGTGCCGGGATGCCCTGATACGCGAGGAATCCTGTGGCGGTCATTTCCGTGAGGAATATCAAACCGAAGACGGGGAAGCCCGACGTGACGATTCCCGGTTTTGCCACGCGGCTGTCTGGGAATACAAAGGGGAAGGTCAAGCCCCCGCGCGCCATCAGGAAGAACTGGCATTTGAAAACGTGAAACTCGCCACAAGGAGTTACAAGTAATGAACTTCACCCTTCATATTTGGCGTCAAAAGGGCCCGCACGACAAGGGTCACATGGTGACGTTAGAGGCCAAAAATATTTCCCAAAACAGCTCTTTTTTGGAAATGTTGGATCAGGTGAACGAAGATCTGATCGCACGGGGTGAAGAACCTGTGGCGTTTGATCACGACTGCCGTGAGGGAATCTGTGGAGCGTGCTCCCTGACCATCAATGGTGAAGCGCACGGACCGGAATATCGCACCACCACCTGCCAGCTGCATATGCGCAGCTTCAAGGATGGCGATCAGATTTTTATTGAACCATTCCGTGCCAAAGCGTTTCCCGTCCTCAAAGATCTCTGTGTGGATCGGGCTTCCCTCGATCGGATTATTCAGGCGGGTGGATATGTCTCTGTGAATACCGGCGGCGTGCCGGACGGCAATACGCTGCCGATACCCAAAGAAGCTGCGGACCTGGCGATGGATGCCGCTGAATGCATTGGTTGTGGCGCCTGTGTCGCCTCCTGCAAAAATGCCTCAGCGATGCTTTTTGTGGGAGCAAAGGTGTCTCATTTGGGTCTTCTGCCACAGGGCCAGGCGGAACAAAGTCGCCGGGTTTTGAACATGGTGAATCAGATGGATGCGGAAGGGTTTGGCAATTGCACCAATCAGTTTGAATGTGAAGCCGCCTGCCCCAAAGGTATCAGCGTCCGCTTCATCGCCAAGATGAATTGGGATTATCTCAAAGCCGGATTATGTCAGGAAGAGCGCAAGGCAACTTTTGAGGAGTGAACAAGATGCAGTTTGAAGTTTTGGTGGAACTCAAAGGAGAGGTGTTGGATACCGAAGGCCGCGCCATTGGTGAAAGTCTTCGCCGTCTGGGCTTTGGTGAATTAAAGGATGTCAAGGTAACCAAGCGTTTTCTCCTGAACATCGACGGCGACCAGCAGCGCGCCGATCAGGTAGCGCAGCAGATCGCCAGGGAATATCTGGCCAATCCGGTTTCAGAGACTTTTAAGGTTAAAAAGCTTTAATTTCAGCGGGGCGGCTAACTTCTATGAAGAAACAAAAGATCGGTTTGATCCAGTTTCCCGGCTCTAACTGTGACCAGGACTGTGTGGATGTCCTGAAACGCCACTTTGGTATTGATATTCAGCTAATCTGGCATACGGAAACCAAGCTACCGGATCTCGATGGGCTCGTGATCCCGGGCGGGTTTAGTTATGGCGATTACCTGCGCAGCGGCGCTCTCGCCTCCCACTCTCCCCTGATGGGGGACGTGCGGCGGTTTGCCCAGGCCGGTGGTGCCATCATCGGTATCTGCAATGGCTTCCAAATCCTCACCGAAAGTCAGATTCTCCCCGGTGTTTTATTGCGTAATGCCTGTCGGACTTTCCTCTGCAAGTATGTGAATCTGGCGGTGGGGCCGGGGGATTCCCCCTATCATAAAGCCCTGCATGGCAAAACCTATCATATTCCCATCGCCCACGGCGAAGGTCGTTACTATCTACCGGAGCGAGAGTTAAAGGAACTTGTGCAAAATGGACAGGTCCTCTTCCAATACGCATCGGTCATGGGAGAGGCGATACCAGAAGCGAATCCTAACGGCTCTTTGATGAACATCGCCGGTATCCTCAGCCCCAATGGCCGCGTGCTGGGAATGATGCCGCACCCTGAACGGGCGACGGATTTGATACTGGGCGGCAGTCGCGATGGTTTGGCAATATGGGAAGCATTTTTATCAATTTGTTAAAATTCGCGAGGAGTTGCGAGTGAGCACCCAACAGTCGATATTGGATAGTGCAGGACGTATCAAGCAATTTAAAGAGGCGGTCCGGATCGATGACTCTTCCGGGGATCGCTTTTATGCCTTGCTGAAAAAGCATAAGATCAACACCACCGAATACAAGACCATTCGTGACATTATGGGACGCGCTCCCAGCATGGCGGAATTGGGTGTCTTTTCCGCTATGTGGAGTGAGCATTGCAGTTATAAATCCTCCCGGGTCCATCTGAAAAAATTTCCCACCACGGGCCCGGTGGTTGTGGTTGGGCCCGGAGAAAACGCCGGGGTGGTGCGCTTGTCGCAAAAACTCTGTGTGGCATTCAAAATGGAAAGCCACAATCACCCTAGTTACATCGAGCCCTATCAGGGGGCTGCCACCGGTGTCGGAGGTATCCTGCGCGATGTTTTCTGCATGGGTGCTCGTCCTGTGGCCAATTTAAACTGTCTGCGATTTGGGGAACGTTCCCATGAACGCACTGCCTACCTGTTTCGCGATGTCACCAAGGGTATCGGCGATTATGGCAACTGTGTGGGCATCCCCACGGTGGGTGGCAATGTCTCATTTGATAAGACATACAATGGCAACTGTCTTGTGAACGCCATGACCGTCGGCTTGATCCATGAGGATAAGATTTTCAAGGGCTATGCCTCCGGAGCTGGAAACCTTGTGGTCTACGTGGGATCAGCCACCGGCCGTGACGGCATTCATGGGGCCACGATGGCCTCCGATAGCTTTGCCTCAAGCGAAGCTTCCGAGCGTAGCACTGTCCAGGTCGGTGACCCCTTTACCGAAAAACTCCTGTTGGAGGCTACCCTTGAGGTCCTCGAAAAGGGTTTGGTGGTTGGTCTCCAGGATATGGGGGCCGCCGGATTGACCTCATCGTCCTTTGAGATGGCGGGGCGAGCCGGGAATGGTCTTTATATGGAGCTGGACCGCGTTCCCGTGCGGGCTCAGGAAATGACCGCTTACGAACTGCTACTGTCAGAATCCCAGGAACGGATGCTAATGGTGGTGGAGCCGAGCAAATTGGGCGAAGTGGAAAAAATCCTGGATAAATGGCAGTTAGCCCACGGTGTTATTGGGGCAGTCACCACCACTGGCCGTGTCCAGATCTCCCATCAGGGTGTTCTCGAAGTGGATATGCCCGTGGATCCCCTGACCGAGCAGGCGCCGCGCTACGACCGTCCGCAGCAACCGCGTGAACGCGGCTCTGATCTGCGCGCCCACAATGCTCAGGTAGCCCGCATGGTTCAGGAGAGAGGGCTTCGGGATGTCTTGGGAAAACTTTTAGAGGATATTGGCGAAAAATCCCGTATTTACGAGCAATACGACCAGCATATCGGGACAAAAACAGTTTTTGGTCCCCGCGAGGATGGTGCTGCTCTGCTGTGGATCCGCAGTGAATGGGCGGACGCCAATATACCTAACCTTGGTTTGGCGGTGGCAGCCAGCTGCAATGAACGATACTGTGCGCTGAATCCGCGGTTGGGCGCCGCCTATGCAGTTTTGAAATCAGCCCAAATGCTGACCGCTCTAGGAGCTGAGCCACTGGCCATTACGGACTGCCTGAACTACGGCAATCCCGAAGACCCCGGTGTCATGGCCGAGTTTGCCGATGGCGTGGAGGGAATTTCGGAAGCCTGCCATAAACTGGGAGTTCCGGTGGTCAGCGGGAATGTGAGCCTTTACAACGAAACCGACGGCGTTTCTATTGCCCCGACGCCGATGATCGGCATGGTGGGGCGACACGATGATGTTGCTAAAGCCAAAAAATCCAGAGCATCCAAAGAAGGGCGTTTGCTGGTAATTTCTCCGTCGGAAACACAATTGTCCTTTGGGGGTTCACTGGTCAATAAAACCCTGGGCATGGACCCTCTGCTTGGTCAGCTGTCGGAATGCCATTGGGCGCATTTGACAGATGTTCTGCAATTTGTCCGCGAAGCTGCGGGACAATTTGCCGGTATCGATGCGCTGCGGGATGTAGCAGACGGCGGTGTGGCAACGGCTCTCACCAAGATGTGCCTGCCCAGTGATTTGTCTTATGACATCGACACACGTGCGTTGCGTGAGCACTTTCATGCCGCAGTCACTGGTCATGATGAGGTGGAAAAGGACCCGCTGGCCTTATTTGGCGAGGCTCCGGGGGTCTTCGTATGCAATGTGTCCGATCCGGAAACGGTTCAGAAAATCATCGAAACAGCCAAAGGACGCGCTCACGTCAAAGTCACGGTTATTGGGGAAAGCCACTTGGCCAGTGAACTGGTCATCGGTGCACATCGTATGAAAATGGGCGACCTAGAGACGATGCGCTTATCGTCTCTACTCATCTGATCGAAGGAATACACCATGGGATTACGTGAGGAGTGCGGTGTTGCCGGAGTTATCGGGTCACAGGACACGGCAAATCTAATTTATCTTTCTCTCTACGCCCTGCAACACCGTGGTCAAGAGGCTGCGGGGATTGTGACCTGTGATGATAACGGCCAGTTCTCCGGTCATAAAGATTTTGGATTGGTGGGGGATATTTTCGATAAGGATAATTTGAAAAACCTGATCGGTAGCAGTGGCATTGGCCACAATCGCTATTCCACCCATGGCGGACGGATGGTGCAAAACATTCAGCCCTTTGCTTTTAACAGCGTCCTGGGCTCCGTGGCCATCGCTCATAATGGCAATCTCACCAATGCCGCCCAGTTGCGGGAAGAGATGGAAAAAAAAGGCAGCATCTTCCAATCCACTTCGGATTCAGAGGTGTTTACGCATCTATTGGCACGCAGCACGTCCAGCGATATTTTGGAGCGCATTAAAGATACGATGGGGCGCGTCAAAGGAGCCTATTCTCTGCTCCTTCTCACCCGGGATCGTTTATTTGCCCTGCGTGACCCCTTTGGTTTCCGTCCGCTGGTGATGGGACGCCTGGGACAGGCGGTGATCGTGGTGAGTGAGACTTGCGCATTGGATCTGCTGGGAGCGGAGTTTGAGCGGGAGGTACTGCCGGGGGAGATTGTTGAAATCCACAAAAACGGTGTGATCAAGTCCCACTTCCCTTTTCCGGAGAAACGCAAAGGTTTTTGCTCCTTTGAGCCGATCTATTTTGCCCGCCCTGACAGCCAGATTTTTGGTAAGGAAATTTACAGCCTGAGAAAGCGTATGGGCGCTGAATTGGCCAAAGAGGCACCCGTCGAAGCGGATCTGGTGATTGCTGTACCGGATTCGGGTGTGCCCATGGCGCTGGGGTATGCGGAAAAAAGTGGATTGCCGCTGGAAATCGGACTGGTGCGTAATCATTATGTCGGACGCACGTTTATTGAACCGGCGCAGTCGATCCGGGATTTTGGGGTGAAGCTCAAATTGAATCCGGTCTCGTCCGTGCTGAAGGACAAACGGGTGATCGTGGTGGACGACTCGCTGGTGCGGGGAACCACGTCAGTCAAAATTCTACGGATGATTCGCAAGGCTGGTGCGCGGGAAATCCATATGCGGCTGGGATCACCCCCCATCACCCATTCCTGCTATTTTGGTGTTGATACCCCGAGTCGCAATAATCTGTTGGCGGCTCAACAATCGGTGGATGAAATCCGCAAGTTTATTGGCGCGGACTCTCTGGCCTTTCTGAGTATTCCGGGGTTGAAAAAGGCCCTGGGTCCAGAGGTGGCGGCATCGTTTTGTTACGGTTGTTTCAATGGAGATTATCCGGAAGAAATTTGTCGTGAGGTGGAACAGCAACCTACCGATAAAACCGCAGGACCGGGGTTAAAGTCCAATTGCTGAACTCAGGCCCGTTTTTTGGGGGTAAATTCAGGCCCGTTCATACTATCCGTTTTAGGGAATTCTCGCTCAAGATAAGGCAGACCGTATTCCATCATGCGTAGGATGATGGAGGCCCGGGTGACACGAAAGCCTGTGGATTTGCGAATGCGCAAGGCCATGTCCTCCAAATACTGATATTGGTCTTCCGTGATGCGAAGCGAAAGCATGCGGGTTTTTTTACGCTGCGACATGTTGATCCCCTCGTAGTCGACCGCCAAGAAAGGCATCGGTACGTTAAGATCAATACCTGAACTTCTTAAGTTGGTTCATTGCATAAGCCACCGGAAAAACCATAGCAATCTCTCACACAAACAAAAGCACTCACCCTTCAACTTCACGTCCGTCCGCTGCAATCAGCTGCAACTCAAAACAGGGTTTGATGGCTTCTTCCGCGGCATCCATGATGGCGATCACCTGCTCCTTGGAAAAGGAAGCTCGTTCACCGGTTCCTTGAATTTCCAGGAATTTTCCGCTTTGCGTGTAGACCACATTCATATCCAGATCAGCGCGGCTATCTTCCTCGTAATTCAGATCCACCAGGACATTCCCGTTAACAAGGCCGACGGAAACAGCAGCGACCGCATCATGCAATGGATTGATGTTCAGCCGCTTTTGTCGCTGCAACTTGCCGATCGCCAGTTTGAGGGCCACATAGGCACCCGTAATGGAAGCGGTGCGGGTACCACCATCAGCCTGCAGAACGTCGCAGTCGATCGTAAAGGTGAGATCAGGGCATTTGGTCAGATCGATCACGCCACGGATGGCCCGGCCAATCAGCCGCTGGATTTCCTGAGAGCGGCCCGATGGAGCGGGGCGTTCTCGGCGGTTACGGGAAGTGGTGGAGCCGGGGAGCATGGAATATTCGGCGGTCAGCCAACCCTGCGCGGGACTGGAGTTGCGTAAAAATGGTGGCACACCATCGTCAACACTGACGGTGCACAGCACTTTGGTTTCTCCATATTCAACCAGCACGCTGCCCTCAGCATTCTTGGTGAAGTTTGGAATAAAACGAAGGGGGCGCATTTGGGTACTTGACCGGCCATCATTGCGAAGCATAGAGCAGCTCTCCAACAGGTTTAAAAGATGTCAAAAATCAAATGATTTAGTGGCGGGACCAAATCAAGGCGATCGATAGAATAACGAAAAAAACGATAATTGAAAGAGGGATGATGAAAAAAGACCATTTGGTGGTTGCGGGCTCTTCCCGGTAGCTCCCTTCGGCGGGTTTATCGTCAAATCCACCGGTCATAAGCGAGGGTAGGGGGCTCTTTCCCGTGGTTTTTCGTGAACTTTTTGCACGAATTTCCCCCGCGGCATCCTCTTCCTGGCTACGACGATGCTCCGATTTACTTCCCATGTGGGGGGAGCGGTGTTTTGCTCTGTCATCATCCGCGTACAATTCCTCCCCATCGCCTGCTCGAGGCGGAGGGGCTTCAGCTGGGCCCTGGTCAGCTTGTGGTACCAATTTGTTGGCGGTGGTTTCTTCGTTCCCAAAGACGGCGGTTTTTGCAAATCGTGATGGAGCTGGAGCTGACAAAGGGAAGGCTTCATCGATCGCCTGGTGAACATCGATCAAAATTCTGGGTATGATCACGGCTTCCTCGACAGGTTCAAATTCCAGAATTTTGCTCATGCCTCAGATCCTCTCCCTTAGGGGGTGGCGCCTTCCGTGGTAACCGCGGATTTGCCATGGCATTTTTTGTATTTTTTTCCAGATCCACAAGGGCAGGGATCATTGCGACCGGTTTTATCCCCTTCCCGAATAAAGGTCTCGGGCCGGGGTTGCTCCCGCGGCTGAGAGCGGGAGCCATAATAAATCAGGCCATCATCGGAGGTTTCACCAGGTGCCTCGTGTGCTGAATCATTGGGGGGCTGCTGCTGCCCCCGGGCTTCGTCGGCAATGGCAGCCATATCGGTATGGGCTTCAGGATGGGCAAAGATAAGGTCGTCTTCATCGGGAGATTCCGCCACGGGAACCTGTTCTTGTTGCACCACCTGCGGGGGAGGCATGCGGACTAGGGCCAAAGCGGTCTCATCTTCAATGCGAATCATCAGGCTTTCAAACATTTTGAACGCCTCTTTTTTGTACTCTTGCAGGGGATCCCGCTGTCCATAACTGCGCAACCGTACGGTGTCCTGCAGGGTTTCCATGGAGCGCAAATGATCTTTCCAGGATTGATCGATGATCTGCAAGTAAACGTAGGATTCAATTTTTTTCATGATTTCATCACCCACACCGGTCCGCTTGGACTGGTAGTGGGACAGGACGATTTTTGTGACTTCATGGGTGAGAGCTTCTGCTGTTGCCCCCTCAATGGTCACTGCGGATGGGCTGATGCTTTGATTGAACTCTGCCGACAATTCGCGCGCCAGGTTTTCAAAATCCCAACTGCGGCCAGCTTCCGACTCCGGTGAATATTTGGTGGCGACGGTCTTGGCGATGGTAAAAATGGCATCCTCAATGAACGTATATTCCGCTTCGCCTTTCAACACCTGCAAACGTCGCTTGTAAACCACCTGACGTTGTTGGTTCATGACGTCATCATATTCCAAAACATGTTTCCGGCTGGAGAAGTTATGCTCTTCAACCCGTTTTTGTGCCCGCTCGATAGCTCGGGACACCATGGGTGAGATAATGGCCTCTCCCTCTTTCATGCCCAAACGCCCCATAATGGCGGATAAGCGGTCGGAGGCAAAAATTCGCATAAGGTCGTCTTCAAGCGACAGATAAAATTTGGTCCGCCCCGGATCCCCTTGACGGCCGGAACGACCCCGCAGCTGATTGTCAATCCGCCGGGATTCATGCCGCTCGGTACCGACCACATAGAGACCGCCGAGTTCTTTGACGCCTTCCCCTAAAACGATGTCGGTACCGCGACCGGCCATGTTGGTGGAAATGGTCACATGACCCTTTTGCCCCGCCTCGGCGATAATCTGTGCTTCCCGAAGGTGGTTTTTGGCGTTCAGCACCTCGTGGGGGATGTTGCGTTTTCGCAATAAACTTGCCAAAAGTTCGGACTTTTCAACCGAAACAGTACCAACCAATACCGGTTGGCCGCGAGTTTGGGCGCTGGCAATTTCGTCGGCGATGATATTGAACTTTTCCCGGGCGGTCCGGTAGACCTCATCGTGCTCATCCTGGCGGACGTTGGTACGGTTTGTTGGGATCACCACCACATCGAGATTATAAATTTTCTTGAACTCGACCGCTTCCGTATCGGCGGTACCAGTCATCCCTGACAACTTTTCATAAAGGCGGAAGAAGTTTTGAAAGGTAATGGATGCCAGCACCTGGGTATCACTTTCAACACGCAGGTGTTCTTTCGCTTCGAGAGCACCATGCAACCCATCACTATAGCGACGGCCCGGCATCAGACGACCGGTGAACTCGTCAACGATCATGACCTTGTTGTCTTTCACCACGTAATCGACATCTTTTTTGAAAAGGATATGCGCCTTTAGGGCCTGCTGCGTATGGTGAAGGATGTCGATATTTTTGGGGTCGTAGAGGTTTTCCACCCGCAGGCGTTTTTCAAGTTTGCTGATCCCATCGTCAGTCAAGGTAACGTTGCGACCCTTTTCATCGACGATGTAGTCGCTGTCCTTTTGCAAGCCGGGGATGGCTTGGTTCACGACGTAATACAGCTCGGTGGCCTTTTCGGTTGGCCCGGAAATAATGAGTGGCGTGCGGGCCTCATCG
>JAKQGS010000168.1 GCA_029556045.1 Pseudomonadota bacterium
ATGATTGAGTCCTTCAATTTCATACCCCCATCCCGGCACGATCTCCAGAACTGAACGGGCCCAAAAGCACCCGTAGCGGTGTACCAGATTCTCGCGACCCGGCAGGCGCAATAATGCAGCGATCAGGTAGGTTGGAAACAACAAAAGAAACAATAAGGCCGTATAGGACCAAAAAAACAGCTGAAGCGCCACGGCCGCTAAGATTTGCACCATCACGATTTTCTCCGGGCGTCGGTTTGAACGTGATCAGCTAAGGCGCAGGCCAGATCGTGTCGGTTCTGCAGACGAATGCCCGGTATGACCGTACCCGCATCTGAACGGTGGTAAAGGATGGTTGGGTGATCATTCCCACCTATGGACTGCCAGTGGTTCATCACCAGCAGCGACAACCCATAATCGTCAAAATAGGATTGCGCTGTTACCTGATCCTGGTCAGGATCGGTGCGGCTCTCCAGTTTAAATCCAACTTTGATGCCGGAGCGTGGATGCAGGTCGCGGATAATTTTGGGCGTGGGCTTGAAGTTGACGCTCAGAGGCTGGCGGGACTTGAGTTTGCCGGTCAGGCGAGCCTCCGGTTCGTAATCAAGAACAGACGCTACCATAACCAGGGCATCGCAGGTTTCATTCAATGCCTGATGACAGGCCTGCTGCAGCTCCGCCACGGTCTCTATCCGGCGCAGGGAGGAATAGACGGACGGTGCAAACTCAACGGGACCGGTGACCACATGGACGGGATTACCGCGGCGATAAAGTTCTTCGCAGATGGCCGTTCCCAGACGTCCTGATGAATAGTTGGATATATAGCGCACGTCATCGATATACCCACGGGTTGTGCCCATTGCCACCAGAACGGCCGGCCTGGCGACGGAGCGATTGATGAGATGAGCAACATGATCCGCCAGGTCTTGTGGGTTGGGAAACTTTTGTTTACCCTCTTCCTGCCTGGGCTCCAGGACATGAGCCCAGGATCCTAGCAGCGTGAGATTCTTCTGCACCGGTGGCGCCATCAACAAGCTATCGTGCATATTGGGCAGCACGATCACCGGTTTCTTCTGCCCCAGATAGGAGAGGACCAGGCTAAGTCCCGGATGGTCCGCAATGCCCTGGGCAATCTTAGCGATAAAGTTGGCGGAGGCAGGGGCCACGACGCAGGCGTCGCCATCCGCAATGTGGGTGGAGTCACCGGAATAGGTTGTGATGGTTGGGGAGGCCGCAGCCCAGGTGAGCGCTTCCGCCGTGATAAACTGCGCTCCCCCTGGAGTCAGCACAGGCCGGACGGTGGCACCCAAACGACGCAAGGCGCGGATGAAGCGTACGCTCTCAACCGCGCCAACGGAACCGGATACGATAACATGGACTTTCTTCGATGTTAAAGCCTGCGATATTGTCGCGACATGTAGATCCGAAGCAGCCATATTATCTCGAAGCGGAGGAGCAAAAATTATGCTTTTCTGGCCGCCATTTGAGCTTTTTCGTTGGCGTTCGGCACATTCAGAGCCAAATCGGGAGCGGTGCTGCCAACGCGGCGGAGTTCATTTTTACGGGCCTTGCCAGCGCGGGCTTTGTTCATACGGCGGCGGGCTTTTACGACTTTGGTTGGTGATGCCATGATAAGAGTCCTTTTGTTTCCAACAATCTGAAATTCAAGCCGTGAGAATCTACGGTATGAAGCCCATGAAAGCAACTGGATTTTGGCGTGGGAAATTAGGGTTAATCATCTGAGCGCTGGTGCGAAAAGCCGTCGATTTTTGTAAAAACCTCGGAGTATAGTGTCCCCTGTGATGTCGATTTACCTCCCGAGGAGACCTCTATGTTAACCAGTAAGTCAATTATTTCAACATGTTTAGGGCTTTTTCTGACCGCCGTATCCCTGTCTGGCGGTGCCCTGGCGGAGCCGTCTGAACCGGTTGACAAAAATACCTCCGGCCCGACGCTTGGGGTGAACATGGCCTTCGGGCAGGCTACAGCGTCTGGGGGCAAAGGCCCTGGAATCATTTGGTTCATGGGGGTTGAGCCGGGTTATGGCGCCGCCCGCGATACCTGGAATCGGGTGGAGCCTTCGTTTGAAATCGGCACTGGATATGCAGAATTCAAAGTTAAGGACGACGAATTTACCGGCACCTCCAAGGCCCCCATCAAATTGTTTGCATTAGCGAAAGTTGGTTATGGCTACAGCGTTGGCCAGCATTCTTTTGCTATCTGGCGTTTGGGTGTTGGGCCGGCTTTGATGGATTTTAAACAGTCCGTGAATGGGGTGAACCGCAAAGCCAGCGACACCGTGAGCGGTTTTATGGCGCGGGCAGGGATGGACTTCATGATGCCGGTTGCCGAGGGATTTGATTTTCTGATGGGCGGTCATTACAACTATCTAACGTTCTCTGTCGATGAACTGGAAGGTGGGTACCCCCTGGATCGCTCCTTCCAGGTCAACGGGCTATTGTTGCAGATCAGCGGCCGCCTGCGCTTTTAAAATTGGGCTGAATCCAGATTTTCAAACATATAATAGCAGGGGATATCTTCCAGTAGGTTCCCCTGCTTTTTGCGGGTATCACCCGTGATGGGGCGAAAGCCATAACGGTGAAAAAGCTTTTGGGCCGTGACCATCTGCGGGGTGGTTTCCAGGTAAAGCCGGCGATAACCCAGGCGTTTGGCCTCAAGCAAACAAACCGCCAGCAGCTGTGCCCCTAATCCCCGACCCCGAAAGGGTTTTTCAATCACGAGGTCGCGGATTTCCCCGATGCCTTCGCTGGCAGGCAGGCCCGCCAGCGGCCCAATACCAGCCCCACCGATGCAGGCTCCTGTCCCGCTATCCTTAACCACGAGATAGGTGGCGCCAGGTGTTGAATAAACGTCGACAAAATGCTCCAGTCGACGAAAGGTAGAAGCGAGCACGCTCCCGGCTTCTTCAAAATTATCCAGGTTTTGTCGGATCATATTGATGATCGCGGGCTCATTCTCTGGTGTGAAAGCACAGATTTCCACGTTCATTCCAGTGGTGGATGCCTGGGATGACTCGAGGGTATTAAAATTCGAGGCCCCTTGGGACTCAGTGGTTGCGAAGGATTCCATAGACTTCCGACCCGCGTTTAGCGGCTTTTGTGTTGTTCTGCGAATGATTGGTTTGCGTAATCTGCCGAGTTTGTTATGGGAAATATTAGTTTAATGGTCCGATGCCTGCAAACAAATTCAACGAGGTCGCCGCCTGTTTACCTAAAAATCCCCATAAGTAACAATCCCTTTCCAAATTTCCCATTAGGTCTTATAACTTACACCCTGTAAAAAAACCGAAAGTTCAAAAAAACGAAATAACGAAACGAGGAGTGATTATGCGTCGGAAGGGATTTGTCAGTGTTGTCGCCATGGTCGCCATAGCATTATCCAGCCAGGCTTTTGGCCGGGAAATCAGCTTGATTCAGGGGATTATGCAGTCAGAAAAGAATAAGGATAAACTGGCGGACACCAATGCCGGCGGCAGCAATACCACCACGGTCGGTGCGGTTTATGCGGATGCCCTGGGCGAGTCCGCTTCCACGGATTTCTTTGTGGGGGCCCTTTTGAGCATGAAGTCCTTCGATGCGGCCGAGGGAAGCAAGGCTCCGGGTAACCGGAATACCCTGGGAGTGAATGGCGGCGTGAGGTACTACGTTCCAGTTAACTCGCAGTCTTTATTGCCATTTGGTGCGCTCAAGGCAGAATACCGGCGCGCTGAAGACGGGGAAATTTTAGTGGGAGGCTATCGGGAAACCGAGGAGTCCGGGCTGTTCTATGGTGTGGATGTTGGCATCCGCGGCCTGTTTGCCGAAAAATATTTTATTGATTTTTTTATCCCAGTGTTCGAAAGTGCTCTGTTTTCGACCGAGCGTGAGGTCACCCGGGACGCCAACGGCAACGTGACGGCGGACCAGGAGACAACCCGGACCGATCTCTTTGTGGACGCAAGGTCGTCACTGGTGGAAATCGGAATCGGCCTTGGTATGAAGTTTTAATCTGAGGGCAACCTCGTAGCGATCATAGAGGATTTCACATGCGTAAAAACAGACCACCCCGTAAGCGTAACAAAACCGCCCGCAAAAAAGCGAAGATGAAAGCCCGGGTTCTCCGGAAGAAACGCCTGAGTCCTCATGGTCAGCGCGGCGGTAAAATTCGCTAATTTCGTTAGAGCTTAAAAATCAGGGGAGCCCAATCGATCGATGATTGGGTTCCCCTCTTTTTTTTAAATTACCCAACGGACGGTGCAGCCATCATCGACGAGTCCTTTTGCCATCGTCGATTTAACGAAGGCGGATCAGGCTCCGGCCCTCAGGGTCTGAAACTTTGTCGCCCTACCCAGACAAATGCCGATGCTCTCCGCGGTCTTTAAGACATAATCGTTTTGGTCGAGAGGGCGGAATTTACCAGCCACATCCTTATAGTTGATGGCGGTGATGCGATTGCCCTGCAGTGCCACGATCTTCCCGTAAGCTTTCTGATGCACCAGATCGACGGCATGGACCCCAAAAGCGGTGCCGAGAATGCGGTCCATCGGACTGGGTGTACCGCCCCGTTGGACGTGACCAAGCACGGTGACGCGGGTGTCAATTTTGGTGCGAAGATGGAGTTCGTGAGCCACCTGATTGCCGATACCTCCGAGGTTTTGTGCCCCCGAAGCGGATTTGGAAAACACCGGCTGGCCTCCTTTAGGGAATGCTCCTTCGGCCACCACGATGACGCTGAAATAGCGTCCCATTTTCTTCCGTTCTTCGATTTTTTTCACGATGGCGTCGTAGTCGAAGGGTATTTCTGGCAATAAAATAATGTGAGCCCCACCGGCCACACCAGCATGGAGAGCGATGTGACCGGCATGGCGGCCCATGACTTCCAGGATCATCAGTCGGTCATGGGATTCCGCCGTGGAACGCAAACGACTGGTGGCGTCCGCCGCGATTTCCACAGCGGTGTCAAAACCGACGGTCAGATCGGTGGCGATCAGATCGTTGTCGATGGTTTTGGGAATCCCCACCACGTTGATACCCACTTGGGAGAGTTGCCAACCGATCCCCTGCGTGCCGTCACCGCCCACCACAATGATGCAATCGAGCCCCAGATCCTTATAGGCTTCCACAACCAGTTGACTTTTATCAGAAGTCTGGTTGTTGTTGTCGTTTTTCAAAGAAAAGGGATTGCCGGAATTGGTGGTTCCGAGGATCGTGCCCCCCCGAAAAAGGATTTCCGAAACATCGTGACCGGAAAGTTTGCGCACATCATAAGGGCGTGACATCAGGCCATTGAAGCTGTCTTTGATGCCCCAAATTTCCATGCCATAGGTGCCAATAGCATGTTTGACGGCCCCGCGGATGACCGCGTTCAGACCTGGGCAATCACCACCACCGGTACAGATTCCAACTTTCATAAAAAAACTCCCGAAGTCAGTCAATTCAAGGGCCTTACCACTATGGTTCGGCAATCCTGCGTCACTGTCAAGCGCCGGTTGGTCAATAACGATAAATTTCATGATACAATAAGGATGATCAATTAAAGCCAATGGTCATTCAGTAGGCCGGGAACTTCGCCAAGTGGGGTGGAAGCTCATTTGCCTGGTACGGGGAATGTGATGTCCGATAATAACTTACCATCCAAAATCCTGATCGTTGATACGGATCCAACCGTGCCGGCCGGCCTCAAAGGCCCCTTGGATCGCCACGGTGTAAAGGTTCTAGGTGCCAGCGATCTGGAAACCGCCATGTACCTCTTCAATCAGAATCGCATCGAAGTGGCCATCGTGGAGCTGGCGTTTGAAAAACTGCCGGGATTGGTCCTGATTCAGCGGTGGCGCGGTCATGAGATGAGTGAAAAAAGGTTTACCGGCTTCATCGTCAGCACCGGCAATGCCAAAGATAAGGCGACCGAGGATATTCTTCTTCTTAAAGAGCTGCGGGACATCGAGATCATCGAAAAACCCCTTTCAGTTCCTTCCATCCTTTCGTATCTTTCGCGCGCCAAATCCACCCGGGCCCGCGCCCTCAAAATGGAAGAGGTCAAAAGCAATATGTTTGCCCTGGCGCGGCAAAATGGCAAGTTTGACAAGGCCGTGTCCATGATCCAAAGCAGCATGACGGATATGGGTGTGCGTGGACAAAAGATGTTGATTGAATTGTACGAATCCCACCAGAAGTATCCTGAAGCTTTGGCAATAGTAGACCAGATCCTGCAAGCTGACCCTAATAATATCGGGGCGATCAACGATAAAGGTCGCCTGCTGCTGAAAATGGGAAATACCCAGGAAGCGCTGAAATTCATGGAACGGGCGGACAAAGCGGCGCCGGACAATATTGAACGCATCAATGACATGGCTACTATGTACCTTAAAATGAACCAGCCGAAAAATGCCGTCGAAAAAATGAAGCAGATGATCGATTACCATCCTGATAAACCGGATCTCAAGTTTGACATGTTTTCCAAACTTTATGACTTCGGTTACGATGAGCAAGCTCAGACCCTCTGCGAGGAAACCACCAGCCCCATGGAGGTGGTGCGGTATTACAATAATAAGGGCGTCGCTCTGGCTAAAGCGGGCAATATAGAAGGGGCGTTGACGGAATACGAGCGTTCCCTCAAGTTTTATCCCAAATTCAAAGAAAACTATCGCATCCTGTACAATATTGCCCTGGCGCATCTGGGCAAGAAAACCAAATCCAGTTATGTCACAGCGTTGGATTATGTGAATAAATGCCTGGAGATGAAACCCACCTTTGATAAAGCGATCAATACCAAGGCCTCCATTGTGGCAGCCCTCAAAAAATCCGGAGGCGGGCAGGAGTCCGCCTGAAGGCCACTATCCTTTGCTTTCCCTTTGTGAATCATGCACAATCCAGCCATTGGGATGGAGGGTGACCTTGTGCGTAGCATAAATCTTGAAATTCAACGGTTTGAGCAGTACCTCCAGCAAGGCCTACCGGGACACGAGACCCAAAAACTGGCGAATCATGCCTTTCTTTTAATCCCGGATGGTGCGTCACAGAAGAAGTCCGCGATTGCGAAAGACATCCTCTTGACGGTCATGGGACTGACTCATGGCAACGAATGGGCCGGCGTGGCAGTCATCAATGATACGCTGGAGTTTCTCCAACGCAGCGGTTTATCATTGCCGGGCCCCGTCGCCTTTGTGCTGGGAAATCCCGAGGCTGCCCGGCAGAATCTGCGGTTTATCGAGAGTGATCTCAATCGATGCTTCAATCATGCCAACGTGACCACGGCAGAACAACGCCGGGCTTTGGAGTTGGCGCCGATTCTTTCCCGCACCCGCTGGCTGGTGGATTTTCACCAGACCATCGAAATGTCCCCAACCCCCTTCTGGATATTTCCCTACACCGCAGCAGGACTTGAACTGGC
>JAKQGS010000170.1 GCA_029556045.1 Pseudomonadota bacterium
CTGCGCTATACGGGCAGACAGTACAGTGAAATGGACAACATCAAGGCCCAGCGACTGGATGATTACCTGACTGTCGACTGCAAGGCCACCCAGCCCTTCAAGCTGGCAGGCCTGCAGGCGGAATGGTTTTTCAATCTCGAAAACCTGTTCGACATTGACTACGAAATTCACTACGGGTATCCGGACGAGGGCATCCGTTTTCTCACCGGGCTCAATCTGAGTTTTTGATGGCCCGTTCGATTCGAACGACGTCAACTCCACCGGCCATCGGGCATCACGGATCAAGGAAAAAGGCTGTTTTCGCACCAGAGCGCGAAAACAGCCTTTTCGTTCTTCCTGTTCACGGTGCGACTTCGTTCATTTCCTTTTCCCGTCAGGGCGCCAACGTATTCGCGCCCTTCTCCTCCCCCACGACCAGAGCTGATCAGGTAGCGGACATTTCCGGCCCCGATCAACACATCCGGCAGAAAACAGTGTTACTTTCTTAATTTTCGTATTATCTACAAACCCGCAACAAAACCCCGACAAAATCCCACAACATGAAAGCCAAGGGCCATGGCTTTAAAAAGGGATCAATCCCAACATTTCTTTTTCACTACTTTTTATAAAAAAATGCTTTTTCCCAACCGCTCAACCATCCCCAACCGCAGCATGCCAACCCCCCGCAAATTCAAAATTCGAGTTGAATGCCCCCAATGCGCCGAGGGCCGCATTGGCCACATGACCGTTGATGAGTTACTTGAACGGTCGCTCTTCGAAGGATGCGATCTCTCCTGTCCCCTGTGCGGGCTCATCCATTTGAGCAGGGAAGAGATAGAACACCTGGAAAAGGAAAAAATCATCGACAGCGAGCGATACCGGCAAATTTGTCTTCAGGCACTGTCGAGTCCGGAAATAGAGCACCAGGAGCAACGGCAATGATCATCGTCACCGGAGGCCTTGGGTTCATCGGCAGCGCCATTGTCCACGCCCTGAATAAACGCGGCAGAGAGGATATCCTTCTTGTCGACGATTTCACCGACGGGACCAAATTTGTCAATATCGCGGATGCGCACATTGCCGATTACCTTGACAAGGACGAATTCAGAGCCCTGATCAGGCAGGGACAGTCCTTCAACACCACGGTGGAGGCCCTGATTCATCAGGGGGCCTGTTCCTCCACCACCGAATGGAACGGCAAGATGGTGATGGAGAACAACTTCACCTATTCCAGGGAGCTGTTCCACTATGCCGATTGCCACTGGATTCCCTTCATCTATGCCTCAAGCGCCTCGGTCTACGGGAATGGCCGGATTTTTCGCGAAAATCCGGAATATGAACGACCGATCAATGTCTATGCCTATTCCAAGACCCTGTTTGATCAGTATGTCCGCCGGTATGTCCGGTCACGGCAAAGCCAGGTGGTCGGGCTGCGATATTTCAATGTCTATGGACCGCGGGAACAGCACAAGGGAAGCATGGCCAGCGTTGCCTTGCATCTGCGCAATCAAGTGCTCACCCAGGGAGTGGCTTGCCTGTTTGAAGGCTCGGACGGCTACGCTCACGGAGAACAGCGACGCGACTTTATCCACGTGGATGATGTCGTCGATGTCATCC
>JAKQGS010000197.1 GCA_029556045.1 Pseudomonadota bacterium
CCGAAGACTGGCCGGAGCGTTCGATTTCTTCGCGGGTGATGATCTGCACCGGCGCTGGAGTTTCCACATTGACGCGTTTGATATAGCTGCCAGTGACCGTGATTTTTTCAACACCCTTTTTTTCCTGGGGGGCTTTGGCAGGCACTGCAGGAGCTGCGGTCGGCGTGACGGCAGGAGCCGTGGCGGGAGCCTGCGCCGGTGTTGCTGCAGGGGTTTGACCTGCTGGCGGCACATCGCCCGGAGATCGTTGCGCCGTCGCTGCCGGAGGTGCCTCTGCGGACGGGGTTGCGGGTGATTCCTGCTGAGCGAAAGCGGCAATGCTCCATAACGCAGCCACAAGGGTCAGTGCCTTCATGAAATAAGCCATGGCGAAGTGTTCCTGTTGTTGTCGGACATTTTGTGGGATGAACCATTGAAATGGCGGTTCTACCTATCAGGATGGGGCCTAAGGGGGCAAGTCTTTTACTTAAAATTAATCTATCCCATATTTATTAATATTAACATTGATTTAATAACAGAAATGTATTATTAGAACGACGATTTTAATAATCTTTAAGGAGAACGATATGAGTGCTCAGATCCTCCCCTATCTCAGCCAACCCAGTCATCGATCCAAACTCCTTACAATATTGTCGTTTTTGGCACTTGGTACCAGCCTCGCCTGTGGTCCCCGTCCCTTAACATCGGAGCCCTCCCGGAGCCTGGCATCCGTAAACTCCGAACCAACAGCCTGCGCCATCGACTACACCGAAACGATCCGATCGCCACAGGAATTTGCGGGACTGGCCACCGTGGCTGGCGACATTCCCTCTCACGTGCTGTTTAGTTACTTCAGCGGCGTGCCTGCCGATCAGCCGATCGGCGGTCGCATGTATTTCCAAAACATGCTGCGCTACGAGCGCCATGTGATGTTTCTACAAGACCTTTCACCCCGCTATGCCAGCATTCCAGACTATGAAGCTCTGATCTTTCATCCCCTGGATGCTTCTGCTCCCAGCAAAAAAGAAATCAACGCCGGCGCGATTTACCTGCGGGAAAACATTCGCGTCGGTCAAGTGACGGGTGACTTTGTGGGGGTGGAGATTTATTTCCGCACCGATCCCAAAACCATCGGCCCCGGGCAGGAACCTGGCAGCCTGATCAATGTGGACGATGTGGTGGCCACCATGACCAAACTTAAGGAGGCTCTGCCTCTGGTGGATGCGGACAAACTGGTGTTTGTGCTGCCGTTTAAAAAGGATCTCTTCACCTATTCACGGGCGCTGCGAGCCAAGGGCGTCAATGCCGTCGTGCGGGAAGCATTCCTCGGCATCAAAACCTCCCCCACCACTTACAACGCCGGCAAATCCTATGGCTACCTGCGCCTGCTCAGCGTGGACGAAGTCAATCTCGGCAACTACGGCGACGAAGACATTATCGTTCTGCCCTTTGTGCCGCTGGATGTGGGCCCCACGTCAGGCATAATTTCAGCGCAGCCGCAGGTCCCCCATTCCCATGTGGTGTTCCGGGCTGTCAATCAGAAGATCCCCGACATTTATATCCCAGGCGCCATGGAGCTAACCGCCATCACCTCCCAAAAGGATCAACTGGTGGAGCTGGTGGCCAATAACGATGGCACTTACACCATCCGTGGAGACGCGGAAATACCTGATATCGAAGCCCTGGCCAAAGCTTACTGGGAAAGCCGTAAACCACAGATTCCCGACCTCACCCCCAATCTGGAACCGAAGGAACTGCTGTCCATCGATGCACCTGTCACACCGGAGACCGCCAAAGCTTATGGGGCCAAAGGCACCAACTTTGCCATGCTGCACCAGGCCCTGGCGCAAAGAGGTGTCGATCGCAGTTACTTTAACGGTAGCTTTCTCATCCCGTTTTCCTACTACGGGGAACTGAAAAAAACACCGCTGGAAAAAAGCTTCTGCAAAAAAGCTGCTAAAAAATGCGAAGAAGAACTCGGACGGGCCTGCACCATCGCGACGGAAAACTGCAATACCCTGGTGAAAGAACCAATCACCCTGCAAGGCTATTTGGAGAATCTGGTGGCGGAAGAAAACGCGACCAAGATGGCCGACGACAGCGCCCTGCGCCAGGAAATGCTGGCCTTTACCCGCCGTCTGATCCGGGCTTTGCCAGTGCCGGCGGGCATGGAAACCATGCTGCTGGACAAGATCAAAATGTTCCCGGAAAAACAGCGGGTGCGCTTTCGCTCATCCACCAATGCGGAAGACATCGCAGGGCTGAACGGTGCGGGACTCTATGACTCCAAGTCCGTGTGTTACCTCGATACGGTGGCAGAGGGTGGCAAGGACGAAGCATCGGCGTGTAAAACGCCCTACGAACTGCAACGGATGCGGGATCAGATCGCCCAGCTGCAAAAATTTGACGATCCGGAAGGGAAACTCAAGCCCATCATCGCTGATCTTGAAAATGAACTGACCGACAAAAACCCTCTCGATAAGGGACTGTTGGGGGTTTACGCCAGCCTGTGGACGGAGCGGGCCTACTTGTTCCGCAGCTACTACGGGATCAATCATCATCAGATTTATATGGGTATCCTCGTGCAACCCTCCATGATGGATGAAAAGGTCAATGGCGTGGTGGTGGCCACCCTCAACGACAACGGCACCATGACCATGGATGCCGTCTCACAGATCGAGGACATCAGCATCACTAATCCCATATTCCCCAACGCCCGCCCTGAACAGGCCCTGGTAACTCGCATGGCAGATGGCACACTTGGCCCTATCCGTTATGCGTCATCCTCCAATATGGTGGGAGAATGCCGCACGGTGCTCAGTGGGCAGGAAATCAAAGAACTGGCGGATCAGGTATTCATCATCGGTGAGGCTCTGATCAAAGCTTATGGCAAGGAGCGGTTTGGCAATCGCCTGGATCTGGAGTTTCGTGTGGGGCCTGATGGTAAAATCGTGGTGAAACAAGCCCGGCCCATTTAATTGTTAGGAAATTGCCGATGCCGATGCCCTTGACACGGCATCGGCTTTTTAATTGTGGGTCACGATGTAGTAGTCCACCGCCAGCTCGGTTGGGGTGTCTTTCCAGGCGGCAAAACGGTATTCTTTGTTCACCGTATCATCCATGCAGTATTTGACCTTGTAATCCACCAGCTCGTTGGCCAGCTTGGCCGCATAATAATCCTTTTGCCCCTGCGTCAGCAGGGTGTTTTCGGCGCTGAGGATATAGTCTTTGGTGCAGGTGATGGAAAGAAGGGTATACGTCGTACAAAGCTCCTTCACGGGATCGTAGTAGCGTTTCTGGTCAACGCAGGCTTTTTCCGCGGCAGATGTCGAGGTGGTGCCTTGCGTCGCGGTGGCATCATCTTCGCGCCCGGATACGACCACAGGGTCTCCTCCCGGAGCCTCTTTGGGCTTGGATGCTTGTTCGGTGCGATCGTCTTCACCGGTAGCCTGATTCAGGGTCGACGGGGGCTTTTGTGCGGATGCCGTAGGCTTTTTGTTTTTTGGCGCAGACTCCTCCTGGCATCCGACAGATAAGACTGTCAGGATGGGCAGGGCCAAACACGCGGTTAAGACGCTCCGAATCATAGAACCCCCTCATCTGAAAACACGGATCTACAGAGCGTATCGGCTGGGGGGATAGATATCTTGAGCGTTTTCCCTATTTAGGTTTTTTGCCTTTTAATTTAGACCACTTGCACTCATGTGCGCCGCCGCCAAATCCGCAGGCTGGTATAAACAGGATGCTGGTAAACCCGCTCATAACCCGCGTCGAGGGCCGGGACAATCTCCCGTTCAATCATTTCACGGGTATGTTTCCAGGACCCCTTGCCGTCGGGATACGCAATAATGACCCAATCAGCGTCCCGCCAACGATCCAGGATATAGATGTTACGCACCGCGCTGAGGTTTGGAGCAAGAGGCTCAAAAGCTGCCACCCTGACGTTATCCCCCCACTTGGCGGCGTACTCATCCATGACCTGCCGGATGATGCGGTGCTCCTCGGTTACCGGATAGACCGCCATGAACCAGGCCAGGGATTTGCCGCTAAAGAAAGTGACCAGCGTCAGCAGCCAGGCGCCCCGAAAACTCACCCCACGCTGTCCCGGCAGCACGCGGGAGAGCATCGTGGTGACCCATCGCCAACGCCCCTGAAAGATACCATCCCGTTGTACCATCGCTACGGCACAAAAGAGCCAGGGGTAAATGTCCGCTTCGTAATGAAACCGGGCACTGTGCATAAAGGGCACCGACGACAAAAGATTGATGGCCAGACTGGGTGCAATGGGGATCAGGTAAATCGGGCGTAGAAGCACCAAAAAAAGAAAGGGGGCCATCACACGGAAAACGTAGAGCAGTCTCTCGGTATTGACGAGCAGGTTCAGCGTATCCCAAGGATGCAGCAGGACGGTGCGTATCACCGCCGATGTGTTTAATCCCAGATGACCATAGTATTTGAGAAAGTACTGGCTCTCAGCCCCGTTGCGAAAATAAGGAAAAGCCACCTTCATAATCAGCACAAAAGCTAATGCGCCCGCAGCGGTTAGCCCGCCCGCCAGAAGCCAGCGCTGGCGGGGGGACCAGTTTTTGTTCCCCAGCGGAAGCCAGGGCAGCGCCAACCCCAACCCCAATAGTGTCAGGGCAGCATTCTCCTTGAGACCGAGAAACAGTGCCGCCAGCAGGATAGCCTGAGTCCATTGCTGCCGATGCAGTGCCACCAGCAACCACGGCGTGATCCCACCCGCCAGGGACAACACGTGAAAGTCGTAGAAGAAGACCAGCCGCAATCCTTCAAATACCAGATAAGCGGCGACCATCAAGAGACTGGTACCCCGACTCCATCCCATCAGCCGCGCCAGAACCTTGATACCCCAGGCCCCCACCCCCCACACCAGAGTCTGAATCGTCAGTAAAACCACCGCCGGGGGAAACATCTCGCATAAGGGTGTAAATAGAGCCAACACCGGCTCAAAATGATCCGCCATCAAAGTGGTCTCATCCCGTAACGACGAGTAGAGGCGATGGGAACAGGCGTTGCTATATATGGCCAGATCCCAGCCCGTCACGACGGCCCAATAACGATGGAGAATGGCCCGCAGCATCACCAGCAATAAAACGGTAGCGGTTAACCAGCCCCAAAATCCTGCGTGTTTTGGCAAACGGCGCTGCCAACGCAAAAGTCGGAGAATTCCCTGCCCCCAGAGGGTCGATCGCACAAGGCGGGATCCATAGGCAAGGGCCACCACAAAAAGAGGAGCCAGCGCAAAACCCCAATTGGTGACTTCCAGCACGGCCTTTTGCCCGTTTAATGTGCCCCGGTAAAGGGGTCCACCGACAAAAAACAAGATCAGAGCCAGGATCACCCCGAAGTTTGCTATCTTACGCGCCAAAACTGTGGACCCCCATAAGAGAAAAGCCGACCAAG
>JAKQGS010000205.1 GCA_029556045.1 Pseudomonadota bacterium
GGAATCCCCTCATGCGGCGCTCCAATCAATGGTGGATACGGGGACACTGCAGATCGTATTGCCCGAGGTTACTGCCGCCGTAGAGCCGGTCCTTTGGTCTAAATTGGCTGCAATTAAAATAAACATTTTGCCCAAGCAGGCGCTTGCACGATTGGCCTGCTTTATTCCTAAACACTTTAACGAAGCGGAAACAGTGGCAGTCGTGCAAAGGTTGCGGCTATCCAATCGGGATCAAGGGGAAATCATCAAGTTTTTGCACCTTTCTGCAAAAGTTCCTCCCCGTCAGGCAAGTCTCGCGGACAAAATGGCGTTTATTGATCAATGCACCGAAGACGATACTTTGCTGCTTGCGGTCTATCTGCCCTTTTGGCGTGTTAATTTTCCGGATCTGGCAGAACGGTGGGATGATCTGGAGATGGTGGAGCGGCAAAAAGGGCATGTGCGTCGCACCCCGATTCCGGTCACCGGCCACGATGTCATGAAATTGCTCCAGGTTCCCGCAGGACCGCCGTTGGGAGAAATTCTCCTCTTGCTTAAAGACAGCTTCCGCAATGGGGAGTGGCTGGATCGGCAGCAAGGCCTTAAAAAAGCTCAGGAGATTTGGCAGGGGATGCAAGCGGATTGAAGGGTTCAGAAATCTATCTGTAAGTCTCCGTATTTCCAGCGCTAAACGACCTGAAATCGAAGGGATCCCTCTTCGGTGACACAAAAACTTCAATTAAATCCACCAGCACTGCATCGAAAGCTAGGGCGTATCCCCATGTAAATGCAGATCTAATAAACTCATTCTGATGTGGATGACAATGATCCCTTAAATTTTTGCCAATTCCTCCGATGACCCAAACGAGAGATGGGTGATTTTTTAGAGGAGATGCTGTGATGTTCCACAAAAAACCAATTTGGACAACCTGCATCCTGGCGTGGCTGGTGGGAACTGGCTGCTCACAGACCGCTCAGTTTTCGGGCGGCAACGGTACCAAAAATCCTGAAGACAGCTTTCAACCCCATCCTGACGACCTGGATCAGACGAAAAATGTCCCCACATCGATCGCCCGGGAGTTTCCCGCCACATCCTTGGGGGTCAGTGAGGTGGTGTTTCTGCCGGATTACGATGAGGTCACCAACCAGTTGACCCTGCAGTCCCGCTACGAAGCGGCGACGGTATCGTTTCGCCAGGAGGTCCGGGCTTTGCAGGAAAAAGTGTTCACTCAAGGCACCGCCCGGCAATCGATGGAAGAGTCCTTCCGCCAGACCAATTTGGGGGTCGTGGATATCCTGGTGGTGGTGGATAACTCTGGCTCCATGAAGGAAGAGCACGACAAGTTGAAAAAACGACTTCCCGAGCTGCTCAGCTATCTGGACGATGCTGATTGGCGGGTGGGAATTGTGAGCACGGATGCCCGCAAGGGCTGCCTGCAGGAAATGATTGAAAAGGGTGACAACAATCCCGTGGGCAAGTTTGAACGGGCCATCGATCAGTTGGGCATCAACGGACATGGCAATGAGGTGGGGATTCTCAAGGCGGTGGAAGGCTTGGATTGCAAGGTTTTGGAACGGGGACGCCGGGTGCCCTGGTTGCGGGAAAACTCCAATGTGGGGGTGTTGATCGTCAGCGATGAGGACAACTGCAGCGATGGTAATAGCACGGGGGAGACAGATACCCGGGTCACTGATTTGACCTGCTTTATGAAGGTGGATGGTGTGCGGGTGCCGAAATCCTATCGGGATGCCAGCTATCTCACTAATCATTTGGCTTCGATTCGACCTTCCACCAAGACATCCGTTTTCGGTATCATGTGGGATCCAGCGACTCCCCATGAGCAATGTGCGGAGGCCCGGTTTGCCGGGGTCATTTACAAAGAGGCTATCACGAAAGGGAAGGGACTGATTGGCTCCATCTGTGACGCCAGTTATGGCCCAACGATGGAAAAGATCTCGAAAAGCCTCTTTGACTCACTCAAGGCATCGTTTTCGCTTAAGTTTAAACCACGACCCGGGACCCTGCGGGTGACCGTCGACGGCACCGATGTATCCGGACAGGTGGACCTGGCTGGGCAACAGCTGACGTTTCGAAACATCCCCCCTATCAACGCTGACATCCAGGTCACCTATGATGTTGTGGACTCCACTCTGGTGAAAGATTTCAAACTGGGGACCGATGTAGAGGCTGACTCCTTGGAAGTGCGGGTGAACGATCGCCGCATCAATGACCGCAATTATGAATGGGATGCGGCGCAGGGGATTTTGACGTTTGATGATTATCCAGCGGATTCCGCGACGATTCAAGCAACTTTCAAACCAAAATCCGGTTTGAAAAAGGTCTTTGAGTTGGCGGATCTTGCAGGGTCACCCGTGCGCAAGGATTCTCTACGGGTGTCGGTCAATGGGCGTAACACCAATGACTTTACCTTTAACTCCCAGACTGGTCGCTTGAGTTTCCCCCGCGAACCGGAGGAGGGTGCGGCCATTGAGGTCAAATGCGATAAAGCCATGGGTCCCATCCTGCGTTATCCCATGGATCTGGAAGACGGCAGCCTAGCCACACTTCAGGTGGTCAATGCGGATGACCCCGGGATGCGATTCTCCGTGGACTATAAAGATGGTCACCTGATTTTCAAGGAAGATCAATTTCGCGAAGGAGCGACCGTTCGCGTAGTTTACCGGACTCCAGAAAGTCTTCAGCAGGAGATTGCCCTACCGCAAGGACCAATGGCCGGCAGTGTGGTGGTGGATCCCGGCAAAAACCCCTGCAAGCCGGAGGACTTTGAAATCAAAGACCAGACGGTCAGCACCGCCTGTCCCATGACGGAGGGGGAACCCGTCACCATTCGGTACCAGTACCCTCTTGAGCGGCATACATCGTTTACCGTGGACGGCATTGTGGAACCAGATGCCGCCATCTGGACAGTCTACGTTGATCAGGTGGAGCGGGCTGATTTTGTGCGGCAAGGATCCACCATAACCTTTGCGGAGGAGTTACCTCTGGATGCCAAAGTGCTGATTGCGGTTTCCTGGACCAAAGAATAGAGTTTGAAACGGGGTGGATTAATTTCTTCATAACTCTACTCCTAGCTCTTTCAGTACGAGCATTTTGAAATCTTCGATCAGTTGATCATCATTGACATACCCATATGAAAATTCTTGATCGTTCACGTGAATATGCGGTCCCTTTGGATGGTGATTGTCCATTAAGACGTAGTCGCCAGTTTTCAAGTCCTTACAGATAAGTCCACCTTAGTAATTGCAAAAGTCTTTTTGAGAACTACTCTCAAGTAGAATTGATTAAGTGCTGATAAATTAAGCGTTTTACAAGATTTTACTAAAGTTTTTAACGATTATGCCGATGAGGAGACCATATTTTGGACCAAAAAAGGTCCATTTATCAGTTGATTTTTTAAGGACCATGTGATTATAATCAATAAGGAGGGCAGGTTATGAAAGAAAGAATACGAATAGATACCGACTTTGAAACCAAGTACATCCTTGATGATCTGGTTAGTCGTGGGTTGTTTAAAGATATTCAATCGGCCCTGTCCAGTGCCGTTAGCGCCCTTCAGTTACAAATTGCCGATCGTGAACAAGAGAATGATCCGTATTATGACGAATCCTTCCAGACGAAAATGGATAAATTACAATTGGGATGACAATGCGACCTCCGATTTCGTTCCAGCAATGGATGGTGCTGGTAATCAATCAGAAAGAAAGCAGAGATGCGTCCACACCCAAACAGCCATTGGACGAAACCAAAGAAACCAGACGGTTTATTGTAATTTCCCCTAAAGATAATAGGCCAGTTTTTAACTGTATTGAATGTGTATCTTTAAAAAACGTAGTTCATTATCCAGACGTTGAAATCAAGGCTACCCTTCCTCTATTCTCAGTCGATTCAATAGCCAGGCCTGGGCAGATTTACACGTTGAGAAAGAACTTGGAAGGAATAAACGTCCTTGGCGTTTTATCCACTAACGAAAAAGATACAGAAATAAAAAGAAAAATAATAATTGGACTTAATATGTACTTACCACGGAATCCGCTAACACCATGACGGCTAGATGTTGAGCCTCCCTATCCTTGCAATATATCAAAGCCGAAGATGAATAATTTATGAGAACGAGGTTCAGGTCTGCCATTGAGGCAGACCTGTTTGTTCGGTGAGTGAGCACGGCTTACCGGCAGCGTTTCCACTGTATCCCGTATTTATGCACCACCTGACCATCGATGGAGTCGATCGTCATAATGCCGCTTCCCTGGGGATTCAATCGGTTGTTGACCCGCACCTGCGAGTTGATATTCAGAGCGCGTTGGGCTCCGCAGGGGGACCAGACCACAGCGCTGAGTCCCAGCGTATCGCGGAACTGGTAGTCCTGATCATACACTCCCCGCAATGTGGACGAAAAACTTGCGGTAGGGGTTTGGCCCTGGAAGTAGTAACTGGATTTTTGGGTGGCCTCAACCCGGCGATCCAATGACGCATACCCGCGGTAGTCAAAGGTCACGATGCTGTAGGAGTATCCCTGAGGGAAATCCATGTCGATGGTGAGCTGGCAATTCCGTCGAGTGGCGGACAGCGGTATGCCAGGACCCGCTTCGGCGATAAACTCGCTGAACAGCAGCGTGAAGGCTTTTTTGTCATCGGCCACATTCTGGGCCACTGAGTTCACGGGGCAGCCGGAACCGTTGTAGGAGATGCTGCGGATGCGGACGTACGATGGTACGTCCTGTGCCCATGTGGGAGCCGTCGCCCCAAACATTCCCAGTGCCAGAATCATGGATTGAAGTAATCGTGTGGCCTTCATAATGGTATCCTCCCAAAAGTTCTGTCGTTTCCTGTGATGTTCCAACCCTTTGCAACATCACCCCTCGCCTACCCCCTTTGTACTCCGGGGGGCTTGTGGCGACAATCCCTCACAGATCAAAGTGTTCTGGCATTGGTCACCTGGCAGAACAGCGTTTCCATTGCAGGGTGAACTTGATGCTGTCGATGGTAAAAATCCCGCTTACTTTGGGATTGCTGGTATTGTCCAGAGATGACTGCATGTTGATATTCATGGCTTCCTGATCACCGCATGGCGACCAAAGCATCGAATCCTCGGGGATTTCGTTGGTAATCAGCAAATCCTGATCCAGTGGCCCAAAGGCCGCGTGGGTGTACCGACTTGGCAGATCCGATCCCGTGAAATAGATGGACGTATTCAGTTGGGCCTGAACGCCTTTTTCAAGGGAGGAAAACCCCACATATTCAATGCTCTTGATCGCGTAAGAATACCCCTGTGGTACTTCAATATCCAAATACATGCGGCAGTTCTTTTGGGCTGACATGCTGGGGGCCATTGACCCAACCTCCGTCATAAATTCTGAAAACCACAGAACCATGGCATTGCCGTCGTCCCGGGCCATCGCCGTTTCACCCCCTGAGAGGCAACCAGAGCCGGCATGAATGATCTCGCGCAGGTGAATGCGCGGCTCTCCATTTGCCAGCACGGCTTGGGATGAAAGGAATGCGAATGCCATGAGAGATCTGAGTAACAAGCGTTTCGTTTTCATTTTTTTTTCTCCTAAGATGACATGTTCACGCATGATATTCCAACCAATTGCAACATCATGTTACCTAAGGGCTGATTTTATAGCCTCGTTGTAAGTGGACGAATAGGGTTGTGTGCGCAAAGTGTTCTGTCAGTTCAGACGCGACAAAACAACTTGGTTGGCTTGTCTAGGTATAATTGCGGATAGGGCACGTTGAGTGAACTACCGAGGGGCGCTGAAATGAGGATCGAAAGATGGGTGGTGTTACGAAACCTTGCGATAGATCAGGTTGCCATCCACCCCGGCGATTTCACCTGGCTGCAGCGGCTCCCATACATTGATGTCCTGCAGGGGTTCACTGGCCAAAATCAAATGACTAACCACCCCGTGCAGACTGGGTGCTTCGCAGGAGCGGGAATAGTCGAGGCAAGTGGACTTTTGCGGACAGCCTTTCTTGTAGGTAGATGCATGTAGGCTCTTACCACCCTGGTGTCCCAGAAGAATTTCACCGTTGCTAAGTAAAAAAGACAGATACGTCACGTTGGAGATGCCATCTTCCCGATTAAAAGGGCCCACAATCCGCACGATCCGTTCAATACCCCTTTGGACAGCCGTGATGACCGGAGCTAGGGGTAACTGCTGCTGCAACGGGTCTGCAAAACGGGATATTTCGGAAAGCAGGATAAAAAACAATAGTTCACTGTCGGTTTGCCCCTGGATATAGCGCCGAAGATGTGGGTTTACCTGCTCGAGCAGCAGCGGGTAAAACTCCGGGAAACGCTCAATATGGCCATTGTGGGCAAACGTCCAATGTTCGAATCGAAAGGGATGTGTATTTTCCACCGCCACACTCCCGATGGTGGCCCGGCGCACATGAGCTACCACCGTATCGGAAACCAACGTCCCTGCAATGGCGTCAAACTGATCATCCTGCTGGGCTGCCGTTGTGGACTTCACCACCATGGGGGATCCACCCACATAATAGGTCACCCCCCAGCCATCCCGATGGACTGCGCTCTGAACTTTGAGCGCGTTATTGGCGCTCAGCAGGCTCTGGAGAACCTCCGTATGGCGAATGGATTTCAGACCAAACAGACGGCACATGATTTTTCATCCTCGCAGAGGTTGGCAGTTTTAACAAATCAGGGTGATTCCCCGCTCGGTTACCATTCCCTGAACCGGCCGATCGTGGGCATCGTGCGGTAAATCGTTCAACACCATGGCATGGTAGACCAGTCCCATGGTGCTATATCGTCCGGAATATTCCGTCAGATAACGGTCATAAAAACCGGCCCCGTATCCCAGACGGTACCCGCTGTGATCAAAAGCCAGGCCAGGAACCACAATGAGGGTATCCCCCTCCCCTTCCGGTTCCAGCAGAGTTGCAGTTTCTGGGGGCTCGTCGATACCAAAGCGGCTTTGTATCAGTGCATCCGGGGAATCAAAACGATGAAAGCTGATTTTTTTCAGGGTGGTATTGACCCGGGGCAATCCCACGATCATTCTTTTGACAAGAATATCACGAAGACCGTGTAAATACGGTTCGTTCCCAATGCTGTTGAAGAGAAAAATCTGACGAAAGCCATATTGCCCCAAATAAATTTCGATCAATGCTGTCATGCGATGGCTGGCGGCACGGCACTGTTCGGTGGTCATGGCATCGCGTTGACGGATCAATTGCTGGCGCCATTGTTTTTTCTCATCGGCCACCGTAGAGGTCATAGGCTTTCCTTTAGCTGGTCTTTTCATTTAATCAGGTTTATTACCCAATATTCAACAGGAAAGAATAGTCAGAAGGCTTCCAAGAAAAACGCCTGCTTCGAAGTCGAAGCAGGCGCATTTTTTATATCAGGAGTAGTTTAACGTTCCGAGTCTTTGATCACTGAACAGTCACGCCGCTGATCACTTGCCATTCCCAGCGACCGGAGACTTCAGAAAAGGCGCCGACACGCATGTCATACTGACCGGGGGCAACGCCTTGCAGTGCTACCGAGGTACCGGTGGAGCCAAAACGATAAGCGGGGTTCGCCCAACCGGCTCCTGTCTGGCTCAGTTGCACCTGGTAGCGGGCAACTTTCTGATCCGCTGTCCAGGTCACCACACCACCGTTACCGGAAATTGCAGAGCCCGGGGTCGGTGCAGAAACCGGGAAGTTGCGGCGAACCGGCGCTTCCACGGTGAAGGAACGAACTTCACTTTGACCGGCGGAGTTCACCACATGCCAGTACCAGGTGCCCGGCCATGGGTGGTTGAATTTATAAGAATTGCGACCACTGACGTTGGCCGCACGCACCACCGGTGACATCGATGAGTGACGGGAGAAAACAATGCGGTCTGCCTGACCTTCCCAGCTGAATTCCGCAGGGCCCATGGTTTCATCGTAACCTTGGATTGCGCCGGAAGCGGGCATGCCAAGAGTCAATGAGCCCATACCTGCGGTGGCCATTTCCGGTGCTGCGGCTTCGGCAGGAGCTGCAGCTTCAGCGGGAGCTTCCTCCGTTGCAGTTTCTTCGCCTTCAGCAGCGGCGTCTTCACCTTCCGCTAAGGCCTCTTCGCCTTCCGCCGGAGTTTCTTCGCTAGCCATCTCTTCATCGGAGCTGCTGGTGAAATACCAGAATGCACCACCAAGCAACAAGATAACAACCACGGCGATAATGATAGTTTTCGTACGATCCTGGGCGCCAAATCCGTTCCCTTTAAAGATCTGGGATACAGCATTGGTATTGGTGCCGAAATCGCTGGAAAACTCGCCCTTCAGATCCCCGGTAAAGGGATTGGTGTTGGGCATCGCGTGCTGTGAGAACGCTGTGTTGGTCCCTGTTTGGGTAAACGGGGAGGTACCGGGTTGAGTGTTGTTTGGATCGTCGTTCATGGCCTCTACTCCATAAGTGGTTCCGCATTAATACACACGTATCACCGCGGAAAGTTGAAAACAGAATTGTGTTTAGACAACCTGATGTTCGGAGGTTCAAAAAAATACTTTAGAAAAAAAATTACTTTTTTTCGCAGAACCATCTTGACCCATATTCTGATTATAAAAAGAATCGGAGGCTGTACGCAAGAATGCGCAGGCACGAAAATGCATAGCGGGCTTCACTGTGCGTACGCTAAAGACCGATATCATTGAGCTATAAAGTTGATTGTGGCGGATGGTCAATTGCGTGATTACTGAGGTAACGCTGGTACCTTTCATCCTGTAAAAGCTGCTGGTGGGGTCCCCAAAGGAGTCGTTTACCGGATTCGAAAAACCATACTTCATCATAAAGATGCAACCAGGAAAGACGGTGGGTGACCGCCAGCAGACAGAGCCCATCCTGGCGTGCCAGAGCGATCGTGCGCCGGGTAATGTCCTCTTCCGTGGCTGCATCGACTGCGGAGGTTGCTTCATCAAGCATAAGCAGGGGCTTATGCCGCAGAAGTGCGCGGGTAATCACAAATCGCTGTATCTGGCCGCCGGAAAAATTCTGGCGAATGGATTCCACCGGTGTGTCCAGCTGCTGGGGTAACGCCCGCACTTCCGCGCTGATGTTCACAGTTTCGAGAGCCTGCCAAATCTCATCATCGGATACATTCTGAGGGTGGGGTTGGCCATAGAGCAGGTTGTTCCTCAAGGTGTCCTGGAATAAAAATGGGGTCTGGCTGACCAGGTTGGAGGCCGCAGTCATTGCTTCCCAGCTTTCCCCTCCCTGCCACTGCCGGGGTTGCAAAAGGCCAGACAAGACTTTGAGCAGGGTCGACTTACCAGCTCCGCTGGGTCCGATGACCGCAATGGTGCGGCCCACCGTAAGGTCAAGGTCAGTGATATCCAGCATGACCCCGTCGCCATACCCAGCAACCACGTGGGCGACACGAGAAACGGAACCCTTTGCCGCGTTTTGGGGAGCCGCTGGTGCTATCGCCTGGGTCTCGGTTTTCTGGAGATCCTGCAACAGGCGCAGGCTGTCCCACAAAGCACCTTTGGTTTCCTGGTAGCGAGAGAATTGCTCGCCGAGGTTTTTCAACGGGCGAAGAATCAGACCAAGAGTCGCAAAAAATTGGATAAAGCTGGCGGGTTCAAATACTTCCGGGCCCTCCTGCCTGCCCATCAAGATCAAGGCCAGGGCAAAAGCCATAAATCCAAGCCATTCGAGTCCAGGGGCAAACGCCGATCGAATCAGGATGGATTTCCGGATTGTCGTGAAATACCGTTGATTGAGCTGCTCAAAGCGTTGTCCCTCCAGGGTTTCCGCCTGCTGTGCCCGGATAAATCCAAAACGCTCCCGCAGATCCAGAATGGTGGCGGACATGCGTGCCAGTTCCCGCTGCCAAAGCTCGGCGTAGCGGGATATGATTTTGCCGATGCGTCCCATTCCCAGCCCCAGAATTGGGCCGACCAGCATCAGGGCTGCGGCGGTGGGCCAGTGCAGAACGGCAAGAAACACCAGACATGACAACACCAAAACACCATCTTTGATGAAGCTGCCCATAAAGTCAGAGAAGCGGTTCTGCAAATTCAGGACATCATGGAGGATCAGGGACGTCCAACGGCCCGGTGAGCGGGCCATGATATGAAGGTACGGCCGGGCTAATAGTGCCTCCAGCAGGCGGTCACGATAGTGTTTGGCCACAATCAAAGCGATGGCCTGTTGACCCACCTGAAAACGGTAGCTGGCCAGTCCCTTGATGAATCCGGTGCCGATCATCATAAGGGGAATCACCGCAGCCACCAGGTTGCGCTCCAAGCGAAGGTCCTTCCAGGACGCGGGAGCGTTCCCATGCCAATGGCCAGGCACTAGGTCCGCAAATGCCAAAAGGGACTGCTGCCCCTGGAACATCATCTTAAAGAACGGTCCCACCAAAATCAAAAAAAGTCCTTGGGCCAGTGACAGCAGGATCAGCATCGACGCCAGATCGAAGAAACGTTTTTTTTCATGGCGCAGGGGCGACAAAAGCTGGGTAATAAGTTTGCGTTCGGGGCGATGAGAGTCAGCGCGCATGATCATTTCACGCCAGCGTCGGGTTAGTCGCATGATCGGGCCCTTCACAAAACCATCGACCGCTGAGAGAGGGAGGTCATTATAGTATGGGCCGCCTGCCGCCCGTTATCTGCTTTCACACGATCCGCAAACCACCCCATCGCCTCACGCCTGCGGTTTTGTATCTGAGTATTGTCCAGAAAGGCCGCGATTTGCCGCGCCATGGTTTCAGGTTTATCCTTCTCCGCCAGGACTTCCACCAGCGGTGTTCCGTCAGCGGTGCGAAGATAAGACAGTCCGCAGTCCAGGTGATGAACCGAGGGGGGAAGGGAAAACACTGGCGTTCCATTCAAAACACAAAACAGACTGGG
>JAKQGS010000217.1 GCA_029556045.1 Pseudomonadota bacterium
GAGCCCCGTCTCTCACCATGTGCGTCGACCGTTTTTTAACCGCACGCATTGTGGTCCCCCATACTCCTGCATTAACGGAAAACACACTGACGGTAAGATCCAACCTGTGGTCATCGCCGCGTTTTGTTCCCCAACCATGGCCGGAATCTGATGACGATCTATTGATGGACGCAGTTCTCCAAGCGGCCCGTCGTTACCACATTTCCCATGCGACGGTGGACATCACCTCGGAGCTGGATATCCGCTTTGGTCTGGGGAGTTCGTCGGCATTGCGTCTGGCGGTGTTTGCTGGATTTGCCAGTATCCATGACGGAGGCAAAGATCCAGTCGGTGAAACCATGGAGATGTGGCCAGCGGCGGAAGCGGCTTTTACCCACCAACGCCAGCACCAGCACACTGCATCCGGCTACGACATCGTGGCCCAATGTGTCGGCGGTTTGGTGGAGTGGCAGACCACGACAAACCTCTGGCCGGGCCCCCTGACCCGCTTGCCGGCACCGGACGATTTTTCATCGTGGCTTGCTGTCTGGGTCGGAGGTCGTGGTGCCCCCACCACGGAAACGGTTTTTTCAGGTCGTCGTTGGCTGGATCAATCTCCCGAACGCTGGGAGAACCTCCACCGCCTGACCGCACCACTGCATCAGGAATTTAAAGCGGCATTTGCCGCGGGCGGCGCGGCCCATGACCTGCTGCCTCTCATCAGCGCCATGGGTGCCCTGCGGCAATTCTGGCGGCAGGCCCCCCAATATCCCGACACTCTGGACAGAATTTTGGCCCCCCTGACCGGGCTTGATCGGACCTGGAGTTGGAAACCCACCGGTGCCGGTGGGGAGGATGCTATTTTGGTGGTGGGTAGCCCCCAGGATAGGTCCCCCGCCACAGCGGCTTTAACTCAAGCAGGTTGGCATCCCCTTCCCCTCAAAATTACCCAACAGGGACTTTCCCTGACCCATGGTTTAAGATAAAAAAGTTGTTCGGCATTGATGCCAATTCCGGGAGCCCCATGACCCTTCGTTACCATGCGACCGCACCCAGCAATATCGCCTTTCTCAAATACTGGGGCAAAGCGGACGAAGCGCGGCAATGGCCCGCCAATGACTCCCTTTCCATGACCCTGACGGATCTGCAAAGCCAAACCACGGCTCAGCTGGCCCCGGATCTGGGGGATCATGAAGTCATCCTGAACGAACGCCCGGTGCAGCGGGGACAGCGCCAGGGGGACAAGATCTTTAAACATCTGGATCATCTGGCCAAGGTGGTGGGTCGCACGACCCCGTTGAGGGTCACAACCCACAACACCTTTCCCACTGGATCGGGTATAGCCAGCAGCGCCAGCGGCCTGGCGGCACTCACCATCAGCGCCCTTGCAGCCTGGCTGGAAGCTGGCACCTGGGAGGAGCTCGCCGCCAAAGGCTTTGATCGCAACCGCCTGGCGCACCTGGCCCGGCAGGGCTCCGGAAGCGCCGGCCGCAGCCTTTACGGCGGGATTGTGGCCTGGGACAAGGGAGATTCCCCCGAAAAACAGCAGATCACCCCCCTTTGGTCCGCCGATCATTGGACCCTGGTCGACGTGATCGTCCTGTTTTCCGAAGAGGAAAAGAGCGTCAGCTCCACCGCGGCTCATCGGGCCGCCTGGACCAGTCCCCTCTATGCCCCCCGCCTGGCGGCCCTCCCGGACAGGCGGCGGAACATGGAAGCGGCGATTGCCGAGCGAGATATGGAACGCCTCGGCCCTCTGTTGGAGCAGGAGGCCCTGGAGATGCACGGAGTCATCATGAGCGCCACCCCGTCTGTCCAATATTTTGGCAAGGAGACCGGGGCCTTTTTGGCCTCCCTGCGGCAGTGGCGGCAGGAGGACCAGATACCCGTCTTTTTCACCATTGACGCCGGCCCCAACGTGCACCTGATTCTGGAGCAAAAGTACCTTGAAAAATTGCTAAAAATATTGCAACAAAGATGTCCTCAACACCAACTTTTAGTCGATCGCATCGGCCCCGGTCCCACTCTGACAGCCGGCCCCTGATCCGAACCGATGAACAACGATAGGTGAAAGACTTTTGATTAACGAGAACCTAGAAACCCGGCAACGCCCCAGCCATCCCCCTGTGCTGCGTCCGACCCAAAGCTCCGCCTGCGGTAAGGTGATACTGGTGGGAGAGCATGCGGTGGTTTACGGAGCCCGTGCTATTGCCATGCCGCTGCGCCAGATGCGCATGCAGGTGGAACTGACCCCCTCATTGGCCAAAGACGATGGATCGATCAGCCTCAGGCTGGGGGGGAAAGAGATGTCTCCCCGATTGCGGAGCGTCGTCCTGGATGCCTTTCAGATGATGGACGTCCATCCAGCACCGGTACAGGTGACAGGATCATCCAATCTGCCCATCGGTGCGGGACTGGG
>JAKQGS010000219.1 GCA_029556045.1 Pseudomonadota bacterium
CAAGGTACTTGAAGAGGAAATGAGCACTCTGCCGGGTATCAAAGCGCTGCGCTCCATCAATCGGGAGGGTTTGAGTACAGTCGTGGCGGAGTTCACCCTGGAAACCGACGTCAAATATGCCGAACAGCAGATTCGTGACCGCGTTTCGTCGGTGCGGCGTAAACTCCCCGAAGACGCTCAGGAGTCCGTGATTCGTCGGATTGATCCCGCCGATCAGCCCATATTGATCATTTCCCTGACAGCCGACCTACCACCCGCTGAAAAGTTTGCTCTGGCGGATGATGTGGTTAAGACCAAGATCGAACAGATTCCGCAGGTGGGACTGGTTGAGGTTCTGGGCGGACGTAAGCGAGAGATTCAAGTCAAGCTGGATCGCGACAAACTGAAATCCGCCGAGATGTCCGCCACCCAGGTCGCCAATCGCATCGCATCAGCTGGTCAAAATATCCCTGCCGGTAAAGTTGAGGAGGGACGCGCGGAGACCGTATTTCGCACCCTGGGCGAGTTTAAAACCATCGATGACATTCGCAAGACCGTCGTTAACTTTCTCGGCAACGATGTTCCGGTGACCGTTGCGAATGTGGGAGAGGTCCATGATGGTCTTACGGATGAAGTCACCCGCTCCTACCACAACGGAGAGCAGGCTCTATTCCTCATGGTGTTCCGCCAGTCAGGCTCCAACACCGTTCAGGTGGTGGACGCCGTCCGCAAACGTATCGATAAACTCAACGAAGAATTAAAATCCTCACCCGGTGCTCCCGGCCTGAAAATCACCCGGGACGGCTCGTGGCCCATCCATGCCAACATCGATGATGTCAAAGAGTCCATCATGATCGGCATCATCATGACCATCCTTGTGGTGTATTTCTTCCTGGGCAGTGGCCGATCCACCTTTATCACCGGTCTGGCGTTGCCCAACTCCCTGGTGGGGGCTTTCCTGCTGATGTCGGTTGCGGGATTCACCATCAATGTGATGAGCCTTCTGGCTCTCAGTCTTGCAGTCGGTCTCTTGATCGACGATGCCATCGTAGTGCGAGAGAATATCTTCCGGCACGTGGAATTGGGCAAAAAACCGATTGAGGCTTCCATCATCGGCACAAATGAGGTGATGCTGGCGGTTATTGCCACCACGATGGCGGTTATTGCGGTATTTGGCCCCATCGGTTTTCTCAAAGGTGTCGTCGGGCAGTTCTTCAAGGAATTCGGCCTCACCATCTGCTTTGCCATGGCTATCAGTCTGTTTGATGCTCTGACCATGGCTCCCATGTTGTCCGCATACTTTGCTGGTTCTGCCCACGGAGCCAAGGAAAGCCGTGGCCTCTGGGGCATGACCATGGGCCGCGTGCTGCGCGGTTTTGACAATCTGCAAACCTGGCTCGAACATGCCTATGGCAAGACTCTGGAATTTATCCTGCGGTTTCCCTCCATTCCCGTTCTGCTGGCCATCGGCGTGTTTGTGGGCAGTATCCTCATTGCCAAGGCCGTTCCCAAAACCTTTCTACCACCCCAGGATACCGGTGAATTTTCAGTATCCCTCGAACTCCCTCCGGGAACCAACCTTCAGGCCATGGACGAGGTGGCCCGCAAGGTGGATGAAGTCATCCGGGCCAATAAAGAAGTCATTTCCTCGACACTCTTTGTCGGCAGTCGCAATAACGAAGCAAACGTGGCGACCTTTTTTGTGAATCTCGTGAAGTCCAAAGAACGCACCATGAACACCAGCCAGTTCAAGGAAATGATGCGGGAGCAGCTGAAACCGTTCGCGGATGCTAAACCCATCGTCAAAGATATCGACATGGTGGCGGGGGGACAGCGTCCCTTCAACATCAATATCATTGGCTCCGACCTTAAGGAAATTGAAGACGTATCCTACAAGCTCTTCGAAATGATGAAAAAACATCCCGGGGTCATTGATCCAGAAATCAGCGACAAACCGGGTAAACCGGAGTTTCAGGTTAACATCAATAACCTCAAGGCCCAACGCCTGGGCGTTTCCACCGTCATGACCGGTGCGGAACTGCGCACAATGGTGGAGGGTGCGACCCCTGCGGTCTTCCGTGAGAAGGGTGAGGAGTTTGATATCCGTGTGCGTCTTAAAGAAGACCAGCGTAATCTGCAGCAGGATTTCACAAAGATCAGCATCCCCAATATCAATTACAACCTGGTTCGTTTAGCGAACGTCGCTGAACCTGTCACCACCACGGGCCCCGCTACCATCAATCGCCAGGATCGGGGCCGTTATATCCAGATTGCAGCTGACATATCCCCGACTGGACCAGGAATGGGTGGAGTCATGGAGGACATCAAAAACTTCATGGAAACGCAGATAACCATGCCGCAGGGCGTTCGGTACGCTTTTGTAGGACAGGCGGAAAACTTTAAAGAATTGGGTGAGAGCATGGTCATGGCGGCCATCCTGGGCATCCTGTTTATCTATATGGTATTGGCTAGCCTCTACGAATCTGTAGTGACTCCATTGACCATCATGCTGGTATTGCCCCTGGCTATCTGCGGAGCGTTTTACGCCCTTTACTTCACCGGTTCATCCCTGGATATTTTCTCCATGATCGGCTGCGTCATGCTGTTAGGGATCGCCACCAAGAACTCAATCCTGTTGGTGGACTACACCAACCAGCTGGTGCAGCAGGGTATGGAACGTAATGCCGCTGTTGTGGAAGCCGGCAAAGTGCGCCTGCGTCCGATTCTCATGACCACCATCGCTCTGATTGCCGGAATGCTGCCCATCGCCATCGGCCTCAACGAGGCGTCCAAACAACGCACCAGTATGGGTATCGCGGTGATCGGTGGACTGATCAGTTCTACCGCCCTCTCGCTGGTGGTCGTACCCGCAGCTTATTCTTATATCGATCGCTACCGGGTATGGAGCGGTAAGCTCATGAAGCGGATATTTTCCCCCGGCGAAAAAGAAACGCCTAAAAAAGCGGCCTAAACCACAAAATCCCTGGCCTAACCGCCGGGGATTCTTGTTTATAAATTTCTCATTAATATTCAAAGACCTCGATTTACACAAAATTAACCCGACTGAGCTTGAGCGTCCCGCTAATTTCCTCTATCTAGCCTCCGTCAGCGCAATTTTTTGTCTTACCCTGGAGGTTTATCCATGTTACGTCGCACGCTTGTATCCACTCTTATGGTCGTACTCAGCACCCAGTCTTTTGGCCAAGCCAAAGCCATCAAGGGTTCCGACACCCTGATGGGCGTTATGACCGATGCCATCCTGGCAGCCGGTATGGAAAATGAAGTCACTTATGTTGGCGGCGGCTCCGGCAAGGGGCAGACGGGCCTTGTAGAAGGCGAACAAGCCATTGCTCCATCCTCTTCCAGCTTCGATATGAACAAGCACGGTGCCAAATTGCAGGAAAAAGGCATTGTTGTTAAGGAGCACGTAATTGGCCTTGACGGCGTAGGTGTATGGGCAAACAAGGACTTGGGTTTGACCAATTTTGCTTTAACTCTGGATCAACTGAAAAAGATCTTCACCTGCGAAGTCACCCGTTGGGGCGACCTCCGTGCCGGAGCCATCGGCTCCATCGAAGCCTACCGCCGCGACGATAACTCCGGTACCACCGACACCTTCAAAAAACTTGTTGGCATTGAGAAGTTCGGCGACTGCGTGAAAGTTATCGCAGAAACCACTGAAATCGCCCACATCACTTCCACCCGCAAACTGGCGATTGCTTATGCCGGCATGAGCGCCAAGCGCGATGGCAACGCCACCATTTCCGTTGCTAAAAATGCACAAAGCCCCGCGTACCAACCCACCGTGGACAATGTCCGTTCTTTTGATTACCCGCTGGCCCGCAAACTCTACGTTTACGAAGCCACCGGTTCCGTCTCAGTTAGCGGCATCGAAGCCGACCTTCTAAACAACCTACTGGATCGTTCTTTTGTCGACCCGATTCTGCAAGCGCACGACTTTTTCACCCTCGATTGATTTTTTAGTCGCTTTGAAAACGATCAGCGCCCCCTGTATACGCAGGGGGCGCCTTTTAACAGGCTGGGAGACTCACTATGAATCGCTTCTTCAATTTGGCGATGGTACTTTTTCCCCTCACCATATTACCAGCCTGCGATGGCATTAAACCCAGCAGACCCCCACAGGGTTCTGTATCCCCGGACGCTCCATCGGATGACAACAAGCCGGGTGAAGATAACAACAAAACCGACCCTGACACAAACATCGAGCAGCCGGGTGACTCTTTCCTGACAGAAGAGCAAAAGCTCCGTAACCGTGAATGTCTTCCCTCGGATTCATCGCATAGCATCCCCATGATGCTGCCAGAAAAGCCCGCAGACGATGTGCAAACAACCATACCAGTCGTTCGTTTTACGGACGTACGCTCTCAGATCAACACAGCCTGCAAGTCCTGTCACCTCGCCCCCATGGAAACCGGTGGGTTTACCTACGTCGACGCCTTCAATGGCAAGACGATGCTGATCGGTGACCGGGAAAAATTCGTCCCGGGTTTTTTTGAAGGTGCGGAACAGATGGCTCGCTCCCTTCACGCTGGCACCATGCCTCCCGCGTCAATTCGGGACACCGCTCCAGAGGCTTACGACAAACTTGCCGCAATGCTGCAGGAGTGGATTGATCAGGGGCGACAGGAAAAGGACTCACCCATTGGGCAGAATGGCCTGCAATTACCCGCATACTGGGGCCTGTTAGAGGCCAATCGTCATTCCGATGTGGGTGATTGTGTTCCCACCCCCGAAATCATCGGTGACGATGCCCCGAAGGATGAATTATTTGCCTTAATGAAAGAAGTCCCTAAACTCCTGAGTGAAACGGACCTGTTTTCACAGGATCCTCACATGCTGGCCAAACGAGGCACCATCGCCTATAACATTGAATACCCCCTGTGGAGCGACAATGCGGGCAAGCAGCGTTGGATTCACCTGCCGGCCACTTCTCGCAATGCCGATGGACGGCCTGTTTTTGCCTTGCCACAATTAAAAGAAGACCCCACCGGGTTACCGGGTAGCAGTTTTTTTGAATTCCCGGATAACACCCGCTTTTATAAAACCTTTTACAAGAAGGTGAAAGCCCTGAAAGGGGATATAAGATACTATCCCGTGGAGACACGCTTGGTGGTGGTTCGTAAACCGCCACAAGCTCCCCTTTATGCGACCTATGTCTGGCGTCGGGACCTGACCGATGCTGATCTGCTCACGGCCCCATACCGTGATGGCACTCCATGGAAAGATCATGTGCTGGAGGTGGACCACGACCAAACCCAACAGTTAACCCGCCCCTACTTTTTTCCAGCCAAACACCGCTGCGAAAACTGTCACATGGGGGCCAAAGATGGGTCCGGTATTTTGGGATTTCTCCCCATTCAGATCAACCGTTTGCCGGTGGGAGAAGGCGCTAATGATCGGACTTACGTTGGACAGGTTGAACTCAACGAGGTTCAAAGGCTGGTTTCCTATGGCTTTCTTGAGCCGGGAATTGAAAAGAAATTGATCAAACTCAAGGATCTCCCGTCGCGACGACCACTGCAGGATGTTACCATCCGGGCCCAGGGCTACATGGTTGGAAACTGCACTCACTGTCACTCCCAACCCAATGGTTTTGCCTATAAAAATGCCGGCATCAAGATGGATCTCAGCGAAGGAAAGATATTCGACTTTAACACTAATCTGACCTCGTCGCAGTTCAGCAATCTCAAGTTGGTACACTCATTCGGTGATCTATCCCAGAG
>JAKQGS010000225.1 GCA_029556045.1 Pseudomonadota bacterium
TGTCTGTTTCAGGTAAAAGGCCTTCTTCGCGCCTTCTTCCCGCAGGTATAACGCGGCACTCATGGCGCGGGCCTCGTCGCCCGCCACTGTCACAATCGTCGTTTGGTGGGAGTGCTCCCGCAAAAAACGCCGAAAATCAAAAATATCCCTGATACGAACCGTTTCCGGCAGAAGGGCTGCGTCCCCTGCCAGATTCACATCCAAAAGTATCCAATGCGACCGTGGAATGCCACTCTTCAGGGCGTTGAAATCATGAATACTCAGTGCGATTCCCCGTAGCCTCTCCGCTAGGTGATCCACCTGTCGCATCACCTCATCCCCAGCGAGCCCGGATGCCGCCGCCAATTCCCCCACTGTTTCCGGAACAGGCACGATCCCTCCCTGTCCCTCCATCCAGCATGGAACCAGAAATCTCTGCTCCAGCAGCATCGGTAGATGCGGCAGATTCCATTCGGCTAACATTCTGTTTTGAATCGGTATTTTCGCTTGGTTCTCGATAACCCACGTCCCCCTGCACGCCACTTCATCTTATAACACATTGTTTTTATTTATTTACATGAATTTGATTCAAGTTTTCTCAATCGCCGCCGAACGTGCTGAAACATGTGTCAGCAGTCATCCCAGGTCAACATACCGGTGTGTAAGTTTCCAGATTCTCGATCAAAACTTCAGGAGGGTTTTTCATGGTCAGTTCGCTTCTCAAGTCATCCATCTGCCTCGGTCTGTTTCTACAACTGTCAGCCCTGTCTATGACCGGCTGCAGCAAGAAAAAGAGCTCCAGCGACAGCGACGACCCCGCTGCAACATCCACCATTCAGTCCAGCACACCGGGGGTGACCCAGACGGAGGGCAACGAACTCTCGTTGACGGGCCAATTGGCGATTTCACCGCTGGGACTGGTGGCAGAAAACACCGGCATTCTGGCTTTTAAAATCATGGCCGGTGAAGTCAGCGGCGACCCATCGGAAGTGGACGTGGATGCCGACGGTCGTTTTACTTTCACCGTCACCAAAGCGGAGGAGTCTCTGCAATTTCTGATCGACGAAATGAAAAAAGACCGTGACGCCCGCGACTGGGACGCTCTATATGAAAACGCTGCCAAAATCACCGATATCGGCCACATGACGGCGGAAGACCTCAAAAATATGCCGGACGAAGATCTGCAGGAGGGCATTGCCGGTCTGGCAGAAGAGCTGCAATCCGCTGGCACCATGACCATGCTGGTGGCTTATGATAAGAGTGGCGACAAGGTGGCAGAGGCGGAGTCATTCCGTTTTATCAACCTGCCAACCGCTGCCGGCAATGCTTTACCAGCTCTGCCGAACAAAGACCTCAAGGGTTCACTGAACTTTGGCCAAATCACCGGCGATGGGCAGGATGTTTCCGCCGAAGTCAATGCGGATGACGCTCTCGATCTTTCAACCGAAGCTCTGGAAGCACTTTCTGACCTTTCCAAAGTTCTCAAAGGCATTAAAAATAGCTACATGAACGATGCCTGGTCGGTTGAGCCATTCTACTTTTGGAAGTCCAACGTGGCCAAGGAGGATGTGGTCGATTCTTTCTCAGACATCAGCCTGAACAACTATCATGGTTACGGCTTTTACGTGCCCAGCAACGGGGATCAGGGTTTAACCTATGATGGTGTCTGCGGCGATGCCTCGTTAACCTTTACGCCGCCCTCCGCCGTCAATGAAAAGGACGACCAGGGAAATGTATCCAGCAAATCATCCTACAGCAACTCCGGAGCGGTGAAGGGCAACCAAGGCAGCAGCCGTTATTGTTATACCAATGGTTACTATGCGCGGGAGGACGTGCGGGATGGAAACACCAGCTTTATGCTGAATTTCGGTACCGGTGGTTCGATCCAGGACAGCCCAGCCGGCCTGTGGCGCATGGAAATTGATAGCAGCGAGGTGGGACGGTATGACCTGGCCCTGGCTTCCCCCATGAAAGACGATAAACCGCTGGTGTTGTTACCCCAGGCCAAATTCATCAAGTCCGGTTCCAATATTACCGGTGTCGAGGTGGAACTTTACCGCCATAACGGCAGTGAGTATGTGAAAGTCACCGATCTGGCCGCCGTGAAAAAACTGGTGAAGGAATTCTCCGCCTCCATCACCCGCACTTCCGACAACGGTGAATCGATGGCGGAACTCACCGTCAACGATGATGGCACCATCACCGGTTCTTTTGACAGCTCCGATGAGGAACGCGGAGAGGTGCGCAATCCTCCGGTGGCTGCGAATGATGTCACGGCTTTTGCGGTCTATTACAAAGTCGGCAGTTCCAGCTACCGCATGGAATTCCGCTAAGAGTAAACAATGACAACGAACGATCCCCGGCTGGAAAGCCAGCCGGGGATTTTGTTTTGGAGATCAGTCAGCATTCAGCTGCAACGGCTAATTTCTCCCATTTTTTGGACTACCAACTTTTGTTTTTTCGGGCATATCGGTGTACACTACCCAAAACAATAATACGAGATTTCACCATGTTTTTAGGTCATATCGGCACTGCCAGCAAGGCTGCCAGCCATTCACTTCCCCTTTGGTTATTACTGATGGCCTGCCAGTGGAGCGACCTGCTGTGGCCCATCCTCGTGTTAGCAGGAGTTGAATCCGTGGCGGTGGATCTGCAGGCCACCGTCATGACCCCCCTCAACTTTTTTCATTACCCGTGGTCCCACAGCCTTCTCACCAACATCATCTGGAGTACCATGTTTGCGGGTCTGTGGTTTGCCTATCGGCGCGAGACCCGCAGCGCTGTTGTGCTGTTTTTATGTGTGTTAAGCCACTGGATTTTGGATTGGATCACCCACCGTCCGGATATGCCGCTCATTCCGCACGGTGAAACCTATGGTCTCGGGTTGTGGAACCATATGGGCATCACCCTGCCCCTGGAACTGGCGATGTTTATCGGTGGGATTGTGCTCTATCGACGCGCCCATCCGCACCATCGCCCGGGACCATTCTGGGGATTGGTGGCCATGCTCGGAGTTATTTATGTGGGGAACATATTTGGACCCAAGCCACCCGTCGATACCCCCGCTGCCGCTCTGGCCGGTCCGGCGCTGGCATTATGGTTGCTTGTACCGTGGGGGTACTGGATCGAAAAACCACGGGGATGACTCAAGATGCTTTTTCCACCGTAAGCTCCGTCCCCTGCGGGTAAACGGTGATGCGGTTGCGTCCCATCTCTTTGGAAAGATACAGACCGCGGTCTGCCAGGCGTATCAATTCCGCCGGCGTTTCGCAGTTGGGGGCGTCACCGTCAAATACCGCAAGTCCCTGGGATATGGTGATTTTGGTGGAATGGGTACCGTTGTCAAAGACCCTTGCGGTCACCAGCTCATGCAGCCTCTGGGCTACGATGGCAGCACCCTTCTGGCTTGTATTGGGCAGAATGATGATGAATTCGTCTCCGCCGTAACGACCGGCGATGTCCACTTCCCGAATCGACTGCTGGATGGCTAGCCCCATTTGGTTGATGATGTAAGATCCCATCAGGTGGTCATGCTTGTCGTTGACCTCTTTCATCTTGTCCACGTCCACCATGATCACGGCCAGTTTCATGCCGTAGCGTGACGCCCGGTTGAATTCGTCGCTCAGACGTTTCTGGATGTAACGCATGTTGTAAAGGCCTGTCAGCTCATCCGTGACCGTGAGTTTTTCCAGCTGTTGATTGGCCCGCTGCAAATGACGGGTGTGGGTCTGCAATTGATCCGCCAGATTTTTGGTCATGAGGATACCCCTCACCCGCGCTGCCAGTTCCCTTTCCGCCCGTTCGCGATCGCAAAAACCATCGGCGGCGGCGGACTCCGCTTTGGCGATAGCTTCCGGATCCTGTTCGGTGGTCATGACCATCAGAGAGGTATAACTGCCAACCATCGTGCGATGACGCAGGTCCTGCATCTGGCTGTCGTTCATTTCAACGTCGGCGATCAGAACATCCGGAACGGTTTCGTTGAGGGCATCGTGTAGTTCACCCCAGTTGCTGAGATGCAAAAATTCGAACTCGCGCCCCAGGATATTGGCATACCTTTGGGCGGTGGTCTTCTGATTAGCTACGTACAGGATGCGGGCTTTCTTACGGCGTTCCATCTTCGGGTCCTCCGTTCATTCCCACCCTATCGGCTTTTGGCAGTGGAGGTTTACATCAGCGGCTTGGTAATCACCATAATCACGATGATTATCATAAGGACCGTCGGCAGTTCGTTGAGGTAACGCAGCGTCTTTCCTTTTGGTAAGGAGGTCGGACTATCCTGACTTATACCCACCAGCCGACCAGCGTAAAAAGTGGTCACCGTTAATGCGAGGATAGCGGCAAATTTCACCTGAAACCAACCCTGTCCCCATAACGCGGGTTGAATGGCGGTCATGGTCAGGCCCGCAATCCACGATGCCACCATGGCGGGAAGGGTGATGTAACGGTAGAGGCGACGACTCATCAAGGCTAACAGGGACGAAACCTCGCGGCTGCCGGCTCCTCGCTCGGCCTGGTAAATCAGTAGGCGGTAAAGGTATAGAATACCCGCCATCCAGCTGATGATGGCGATGACGTGCAGGGCCAGGATCGGGCGATACCAGAGCATCATAGGTTCAGGTCCTTATCAAAGGGGATCTCACGGGGCAGGGTGGTCATGGCCTTCAGCTCCGACAAACTTGCAGGCTCCAGATAGCTGAGAGGGGATTTTGACTTGAGGTCTGATACTTTACGCTGAAAAAAATCCCGTGACTTCAGCGGCTGGTCCCCCGTTCGTTTAGGTTGGGTAGTCGTGCCCGTAAACTCAAGCCACAGCAGGGAATTGGTTTTGTAGGCAAACGAGATCAAAGCTTCCAGATGCATCGCCTCGTCCGGTTTCCACAACTCCGTAATCTGCTCCACCAAAATCAACAGGGGGCCTTTGTGATCCAAAGGTGGCCGTGGGATCAGGTCGTGCCGGGGGGTCTTGTGGAAGTTGGCCATATGCACCGTGACGCCAAATCGCCAGGCGGCGGCTAAAGCCATGGCCCACAGGTCACCGGGTTTATCCGACTTACCTTTGACCATGGTGCCCTGAGGCCGATTGCCCTTCATGGCATCGCTTACCAGGCTGATGATGCGGGCGCTTTGTTCGGAGCTCATGATATGAGGAGCGGACGATGGGTCGCCGCCCCAGATGCGGAAATACTGCACCAGCAGGTCACGGGCTGCCTTGAAGCGGACCTTGAGATCACAACGGATCACCGCATTGGCGCGGCTGTCAAAGCGCTCTGCCGCCCCCTGACAGCAGGGGAAAAATTCCGGTTGAAAGTGCAATTCGTTGTCGCGCACTTCCAGGCCAAGCAGAATACCGTTGAGTGTTGGATTTTCCAGGCTACGCAGCACGCAGCGGGGACTGGAATTGGCCAGTGACCTCACATCATCGGCCTTTCATCCGCACGGCGTCCGGCGCCGGAAGAGGCAAACAGATTCTGGTTATCGCGGCTGAGTTTGACGCGGTAATCTTCGCCGGTCAGTTCGATGAAACGGCACATTTCCGTCAGACGGGAGAAAATGCGTTCTCCCACTCGCACCTGCAGGGATTCAAAACGATCCGGATTAAAGCCGGAACGCAGGCCGTCGTCCAAAGGTCCGCTGAGTCCCATACTGCCTCCCTTGCGCTGCGGGTGCAGGTCGTAGTTGGTGGTGGCCACAATGATTTTACCCTGATTGTAGCGGCTCATGATCATCTGATCGAGAATCGAGATCTCCCAATCCGTATTCCGTCCCTTACCCATCTCGTCGATAAACAAAACGTCCACCTGATTGAGTGGGCTTAATATGCTGGCATCCGCCTGGTCGTTGGCATAACCCGCCTTCAGTTCCGACAGCAGCTGGAAGAAGTCCACAAACTTCACAGTGTAACCACGGGCTGCAATGTTTTTGGCCAGGGCCACGATCAGATAGGTTTTGCCAACGCCGATGGAGCCCCCAATCAACAGACCCTTTGATTTGCGGGGATGAAATTCCCCCAGCCATTGCCGTACGTTGGCCAGCACATCGCGACCATTGCCGCTCATATTGGTGAATTGATCCAAACGGGCTGGGCCGTACTTGTTGGGGATACCCGCGCTGTTAAGGATATTCACCACGCGGCTGGGATTGGGCTCACGGCAGGGAACCGACACGCCGTTTTCCAGATGACGCACCCGTCCGAAGCAGGTGGGGCAACTGGTGACACATTCACAGAGTTTGGCCTGTGTATACGGACCGGAATGATCAAGGCGATAGCCGACGCCGTCACAGCAGCTGAGTTTTTGTTTTAGGGCGCAGGTCAATTGGTCTTCGGCACCTTGTTGGAGAGCCTGGGCTTGGGGATTATGGAGTTCTTCGCTCAAATTGCGTACGATCTTCATCTTGCCTTCCCCCTGCTTTGATAGCATGATGCGCGGTTGTTCCGGAGATTTGAAACCTTACACTGATTGCATACAAAAATGAACTTAATCCTAAGGTATTAATTTAAAAAGGAAATATTAGATGTCCGCTGCTGATTTTAACGTCATATCCCCCGCGAAGTCCCTCTCTCTTAAATCTTATGATGGTCTCCTGCTCCTTGTGCCAACCCCTGAAAAGAACACCCAAAAGGCCTGGGAAGTGGCCCTGGATCTATGGCCGCGGGAGGTGGCGGATGTCATGAAGGCCTATGGCCGCAAAGTGGCGTTTGAAGGTAAATCCGAGCAGTGGTTCAGCCTGGATCTGACACCGGGGCAGCGGGCGGCGTTGGTGATGATTCCCCGCGACAAATCGCAATTTGTGGCCCTGGGACTGTGCCGCAAGGTGCTGGAGCCATTCTATAAGGCCAAAGATCAGAACATACTGGTGGATCTGCGGGCGTTGGATCAGCAGCCGGAATGCTGGGCGGATGCCCTGATGGCAGCCCGCATGGCCAGACTGTTTTCAATTAAAAAGTACAGTCAATCGCCGGATAAAAAAGAGTCCAAAAGCACCGCACCAACCTTGAATTTTTGCTGCGCTTCCGATCGGTCGGATTCCGTCACAGCCGCGGTTGAACGGGCCCAGATGCTGGGGGTTGGTATCAATCAAACGCGGGAACTGATCTATCGCGCCGGCAACGACCTGACCCCCAAACGTTATGTCAAACATGTGGAAGACGTAGCGTCAAAGCTCGGTTTTGATTTTGAATTTTACGGCTTCGAGAAACTCAAAAAAATGGGGGCTGGAGCCTTTGTGGCGGTGGCCCAGGGCTCCGATCACAAGGACGCTGGCATTGTAAAATTGACCTACACGCCAAAGGCCGGAAAAAAGGGCGGCAAACCTGCTCCCTCCATCGCTCTTGTGGGCAAGGGGGTCACCTACGATACCGGTGGGGTGAATCTCAAGCCGGCCCGCGCCATGTTTGGCATGCACAGTGACATGACGGGTTCCGCCGTGGTGCTGTCGTTGCTGGAGGCCGCCGCCAAACGAAAATGGCCGGTGAAAGTTCATGCCTATCTGGCCATTGCGGATAACGCAATCAGTGATCGCGCCTATCGACCCAATGATGTGGTGACCTCTCTCAAGGGGGATACCATCGAAATCATTCATACCGATGCGGAGGGGCGCATGATGCTGGCAGACACACTGCATCTGGCGGCCCAGGAAAAGCCGGATTTGGTGCTGGAGTATTCCACCCTGACGGGAGCCTGTGTGGCCGCCATCGGCACCACCTATGCGGGAGTGTTCAGCAATCGATCATCCCTATGGCCCGCATTAATCGAGGCAGGAGTGCGGTCTGGCGAAAGGGTGTGGCCCTTTCCGATGGATGAGGATTTTGGTGAGTGTCTCGAAAGCAAGGTGGCGGATGTCAAACAGTGCCGCCTGACTGGCGGCGTTGACCACATTGAAGCAGCGATTTTCCTGAACCGTTTTGTGGGGGATGGGATTCCCTTTATTCACGTCGATCTGGCCGCTTCGGAAAACAGCGGCGGTCTGGCCCACGTGGACACCGATCACACGGGATTCGGGGTGCGGTTTGGTAATTTTTTCCTGGAGAAGTATTTGGGACTAGAACCCTAGATATCGCATCCAAGGTTTGCAATAACAACACTCTTTTCAGAACATATAGCCAAAGCGGATATTGACCAGGCCCCACGACATGGCGCGCTCGATATTGTCCCGCACGATGGCCCGTGTCGTGGCCACGGTGTCTGTGAACCGTTCCTGCGTCAAGATGGCCTTGCCGACATTAAACAAATAATACTCGATAAACCACCGGGAGCCGGAGTACCAGGCCACGCCCAATGAAGCCCCCACGATGGGACCACCCGTGGAGAATCCGGCGTCCAGTTTGGAGGCCGCCGTCGTATTCGTGGCATCGTTGCCGTCGGGATTGATACGCCCTTCCCAAAGACCAAAACCAATGGATGGCTCCACAAATACCGGAATCAGATCGGATAGGAACAGGCGCCAGCCGTAAACAAAACTCCGATAATTTACGGAGATTTCATAAGATCCTTCTTGCTCCATACCACTGAAATTATTGTGTCCCCCACCAATGGAGTAGAGGTTCATCGAATAATCCGAAGCCTTGGTCTCGTATGACAAACCGTACTGCTGCCAGGGGATGGATACGCCAATATTCAGAGTCAGGGCTCGTTCCACCCGTGGACGTAGCTCCTCCTGTGTCATATCCAATTCGTCGGCATCGATTTCAGGATCCGGTTCGGCATCCTCCAAATCCTCGTCGGTCACCCCCATGTTGAATTCATCGGAAAGCTGCGCATAGTCGCCGATCCAGTCGGCATCCGTCAAAGGCATATGACGAACCACCTGTGCGCGTAGCATGGGTGCGTGAGTTATTCCGACGAAAAGCGTCAACGTCGGGACAAATAAACAACGAAATGTTTTTATATAATGCATAATTCTACGATAAAGGATCGGTCAGGGGTTGGCAAGAGACCATCTGAATCTGCGTCCGTCCCCTTCAGTCAGGCTGACTTGGGATCACCGGCGGTGGACTTCCCACTCTCGTCAAAAAGGATTTGCACAAGGGCCTTATAGGCCTCTTTGTAGACATGATCGATCAGGTGGAAACGGATGAAATCCAAGGCTTCAAAGCGAGTGCGGCTCTGTTGATATGGGCGGTTTGAAGTCAGGGCATCGAAGGTATCCGCAAAAGATGCTATTTTCACCTCCTCCAGCAATTCCTTTTCCCCGAGGCCATGGGGATAGCCCCGACCATCGAGCCGTTCGTGATGGTGCAGGATAATCTCCCGCGCCACATGAGTCAAAATCGTATCCTTCACAATGTTGAATCCATTCTCCGGATGACGGCGCACAAGATCCCACTCCCGTTCCGTCAATGCACCTGCTTTATTGAGAACATCGAGCGGTATTGCGCTTTTACCAACATCATGAAAGAGGCATCCCATGGCGATGTCCTGTATCTCATTGGGGGAACGGGGTCGGATATGCATGGCGATGGCCACCGAGTAGGCAGCCACCCGCGCACTGTGGTAAAATGTGTATTGATCATGGCGCGCTAGCAAGCCGAGTGCTTGGATGCAGGAAGGATCCTCTTCAATGCAACTCACCATGGTTTCGGCGATGTGTTGACCTTTCAGAAGAATGCTATCGGTAAAAGGATGTTCATAAAGGATCCGGGTCAATTCGCTGGCCGCTTCAATGATCTCTGAGATCCGCTGGTGAGGGGGAAGTTCCCGTGGGATGGGCCGAATGGCTCTGATTTTTTTATACGCAGCCACTTTTTCCTTATCAGTAGGGCTGTAATACAGGGATCCATGACCACTGGTTTGCAGGCGATGAATCTCGTCCACCGACCAGCGGTAAGAATGACTGGCATAGAGGAACAAATGTCCGCCAACGTCGATATAGAGATCAAAGTCCGTAAAGGATTCTTCGACAAGCTCTTCCAGGGCAATGACGTCCATGCCGGCTTTGCTTTTTTTGATGGGCGCCTCGGCAGAATCCATCGATAACCTCATGAGGTTTTGTCCGTGTTTTTAAAAAGAACCAACTCAGCGGAAACCGCACCCTGCACACACCTCCCTTATCGGCTGTTTGCCCTTATTTCCTTACTGGCAATCCTCCAATCCCCATTGGCTCAAGGGGTTACAGCGCTTACGGTCGGGGCCGCCGCCACCGAAGAGGGGGACGATCGTCAACGCCCGGCCGTCTATATCGCGGGGGTCTTTGGGGATCAGTATTTTGCCAAATCTTACCTTTACGGCAGAACCTTCAACCGGGTCACAGAGCAAACCGTCACCCTGTCGGTGGGGAAACGCTTTGGCATATTCAATGCCAATTTTCTAAAAGCAGGTCTCGGGGTGACCGCCTCCAACGATTCCACTCGCATTGAAGCCAGCGAAACCGAACCGGCCGAGAGTGAAAACGCCGGCAACTTTGGGGCACTGTTCAATATCCATATTTCCCCGCCCCTCGCGCAGAATATGACGCTGGAGGCCGGATGGGATACCCATTTATTCGCGGCCGGAGCGGCAGGACTGTTTCTGGCCACTGGGCGCAAGCAGATGCTGTATCTCGGAGCGGGCATGAGCTTCTGACGTTGGCAATGCTGCCCGCTCTCCGAATTTCAGGGACATCTCAAGGAAGAGGAACGATACCGGATGAGGAAATATATCGTCGTTTTATCGATGCTACTCACCAGCGTCTGGTTCAGCTCCAGCGCCATGGCTAGTGGCATCGCCCTGCGGGTGGGACCCCCAGGGGTCGGAAGAGGGGGCACCAATCCCATCACCCTTGGACCCGCCGACTGGCAATTTGAATACATCAGTGAAAGTCTTCTCGAAACTCATGTGTCCTTCACCGGTCTGTTTGTGGGCCGCCGTTTTCCCTTTAGCAACGGCTTTTATGTCAGCATGGGCGGTGGTGTTCCCATCAGCGCCAATGGCGGCGGCTTGGGAGTTTACACGTCCTTTGGAGCTGATTTTTTCTGCGGCTATGTCTGCATGTCTGCTGAATACCAGCAGGCGCTGGGGTTGGCGGGCAGTCACCTGATCAGTCCCTACGCCTTACGATTGGGGGTATCCATATGGTTCTAATAGTGTCTAAAAAGCATCTAATGCTCCTGACAGCCCTGGTCACCGCTCCCCTGCTGCAAGGATTTGTGTTGCTCTCCGGCCCGGAAACCGCACGCCTGCCGGTCAACCCCCAATCTCCCACTGTCGTCTTCCGCCTGAACTCCCAGGGACCAGAATTGGACAAAAAAGACGAATTTATGGGTGGCATCTACGCGAGTCTGAGTGATGCCGAGTTATACCCGATTCTGGTGCAGGAAGCGATGGACCGCTGGAATCAGATTGATGGATCCTACGTGCAGCTGGAATATGCGATTGACGACGCCGCAGCACTGGACCCGGAAGATCGGGTATTCAGCATCGTGGAGGGCAGTCTTGAAGCCACCGCCGCCGCTTCTGCCAACCCTGTCGTGGAAGACGGCGTCATCAACGACTGCGATATTAAAATTTCGAGCCGCAAGGTCAGCGCGAAAAGTCTGGCCTACACCCTGATGCATGAATTGGGGCACTGTCTGGGATTGGGGCATAACCACACCAGCTACAATGCCGTCATGGGGTACTCCCGCACCAGCCAGAGCCTCTACCTCGCGTCGGATGATAAAGC
>JAKQGS010000301.1 GCA_029556045.1 Pseudomonadota bacterium
ATAACGATCGCACTGGATTGTGAAGCGATCCTGCGGCTCTGGCGGGATGGGGGGCACAAATTCGATCTGATTGGTGATCAGCCTGACCGTATCTTTGGGGCGAATCACCACCGTTTCGCTCGAACAGTCCGCCAGCACCAGGTATTCCCCGGGTTTGAGTTCTTCCTCAGTGTTCAGATGTCCAACCCGTTCGGAGACCAGTTGCAGCGGTTGAGCCGAAGCGATCCGATAGATCTCATAGGTGCCACCCGCAGTGCTGGTCACCAGCAATTTGCCCTTGGTTTGGCCGATGCATCCGCTTAGAGCGGTAAGGAAAAACCAAAAAATTATCAATGGATAGAATGAAATTCCCATATGGCTACAAATTGAGCATGAAGAAGGATGTAAAGTCAAGTTGAGATCGGTTGGCAGGGGAAGGATCGGGCGGCACTTGGGCCACCCCTGAAACACTGAATCAGAAATAAAATTCCGCCGACAGGTTGAATTGTGTCACTTGAAATGTCCCAAAACCCAAGTGTAACCGCGGACCCACATAGATCCGCTCCAGTACCAACCAGCTGGCACCCCCGCCCAATTGCAGTAAAAAGCCGCCGTCTTCAGGCGGGGTGGGGTTGTCATAGTGCAGGCTGGACCGGTAGTGGGCTTTAACCAAGCCCATTTCCGCAGTGCCAACAAACCGCAAGTTGGGCTTGAATTGGTAGGGAATCATGGCCCCCACCAGATAACTTTCCAGAACACCCCGGTAGGACTGCGACTTGTTTTTCACCGTTACATTGATGGGTGCATATTGGCCGGTCAGGTATAAGGGACTATTTAAAACCAGTGACTCATGAATCCGGTAACCGCCGGTCAAACCACCACTGCTACCCGCAGTCCAATCCCCCTCGGAAGCGCTGGCCCGGACAAAACCAAAATTCAAACCGAGGTAGATCTTATCGGTGAGTTTAAGGGCGGTCTCACTAGGCTTAACATCAGTGGGCATCGCCGGTTCTTCATTTTTACCATCTTCTCCTTTGGCCTCGGCGTCGTCAGCAGGAGGGGGTGGTGTTTCTTCGGTGCTCTCCGCTTCGGTGCCTTCCACTTCCGGAGAAACTTCATTTAAACCCTTGGCGGCCAAGGGTTGTGCTGCCAGCATAAAGCCGGCGAATAATCCTAATAGGGCAAAACTCCACATGCGCATCGGTGTATCCTTTCAGTTGCAAGATTTAGATCAGCAGTTTTAATTGCAGGGCGTAGCGGCGATCTTCGATGCTGCCGGCAGTTGTGCCCAATTCTTCCGAGTACGTTACGGCCCGCAGGTTGAACAAACCCACGTCGAATTGAAAGCCCCCGGTCATATAACCCTGGTGGAGACCTGCTTGAACTTTTATGAGTGAACCATAGCCCCATTCCACCCCGAGATTGAATTTCTTGGAAAAGGAATAAGGTTGGTTGATGGAGTGCATGTCGGCCGCCGCCAGCACGTACATGCGATTGGTTTGAATGGGTTTGAAGCTGACACCGGCATTGACGCTGGCAAGCGCAATGTCGGGGGTGCCAAGGGCTTCGCCGCCGATATCCATCTTGGTGTAAGGCGTACCGCCGATGTCCGTGATGCTGATACCAAGCGTTGGTTCCATGGTCTTCACAGGAGTGAATAGGATACCGACATCACCGCCGACTCCATAACCGCCTTCCACAAAGTCCTCCAGCGACTTGGCATCTTCATTATCGTCTTCGCTGGACTTCAGGGCTTCGATATCCTGAATGCTGAACTCATGATTGACCCCACCGCGAGCGCGCACCTTCAGACCCATCCCCACGCTGAGTTTGTCATCCAGGAAATTAAAGGCCATGGCAATCGGTAGGATCATGCGGGGACCAAAGTCCAGATCCACGGATGGGTAACGGTGGAAGGTCATGTTGGCGTCCATTTTCATAGCCAGACCAAAACCGAAATTCTTGAAAATCAAGTGCGGCACGAATCCCAGCGCGCCATGCTGGCTTTTTCCGGTATTTTTTTGGATCAGATCAAGGGCCCCTTTGGTGGCATTACCCTCGTCGTCCTGCAGCCCCATCACGTCGTCCACAAAGTTCTTGGTGTTGGCGGAGTATTCAAAAAACGGGTTTAAAAACTCGCCGTCCCAGCTCTTTAGGCGGGCTAGACCGGCCGGGTTGTAAAACAGGGTGTTGTAGTCATCCACGTTGGACACAAAGGCGTTGCCCATCCCCAAGGGCCGAAGGTCATAGTGGGTCCAGGTTTGCTCCTGTCCCCAGGCTACCGGGCCAAACCCCAGTCCCGCTGCTGCTGTAATCCAAGTCAAAAATCGCATCCGCATAGTGATCTCCAAGGAAAAAACGTCCTTACCGTTGCTACTGCTCGCTGACGACTGAGAACTTGATAATGATATTTTTAAAAATATATCATATCGGTTAAAGATAGCAACCAAGCTGGGTATTTTCCCTTGGTGGCGGCCCAAAGTCTAAAAAAGGAACAGGCTGACCTCTGAAAGATTGGATTGGGTTGGTTTGGGTGTTACAATTTTTAAATTAGTATGTTAGCTATCATTATTATGCTGCTTAATGATTGATAAAAGCCAGCTGGGAGTTGAGCGCATGTCAAAGCCTGACGTAGCCGCCGAACGAAAAGATCAGATTGTTCGCGCCACCGTGGAATGCATTACCAAACACGGATATCACAATTTTTCCATGCAGGATGTCGCGCGTACCGCCGGTGTCAGCAAGGGCATCATTCATTATTATTTCCTAAATAAAGATGATCTGATGATGTCGGTTCTGGACCGGGTGGCCGGCGACATCGAGCGGGTTTTGGCCGCCGATATGAACACACTCACGGATCCAGTCAAAAAACTGCACATTTTCATAACAGTGTGCTTCGATGTGGTGCGTAGTACTAAGGAATATTACCAGGTCAACATGGACTTCTGGACGCAGATCAACCAGAAGAAGGAAGTACGCCAGGTCATATCCCGCCACTATGCCAAGTTTCGCGACAGCTGCGCTGTCGTCATTCGGGAGGGCGTTGATAAGGGGGTTTTCAAGAAAACCGATCCGCTTATGATGGCCTCTAACGTGATTGCGCTGATCGATGGTATCAGCTTGCAGTGGCTTTTTGACGAAACCGTTTATGACTACGATACCGTTGTGAAAATGGCGGAAGACGTCGTGATGAGTTACCTGCTGGCAAACAAGCCATGATCGAGGCGAGAGAAGGGGCGTGGGTGTGGACCAACTGAAAACTGCAGTCCCCGAAGCGCTTCAGGCCGTCCTCCATAAGCTGTCTCGTGGTCAGGAGATTCCGGCCACTGACATCGACAACGCTCTTGATCTTCTGCAAAGTTACGAATGCTGGCAGCCCTTTTTTCGCATCCTGCGTCAGAAAATCGATCACTCGCAAAAACGCGAAATCAACCATTATGTGCGTTTGGCCCATATCCAGGGCATGTACCTGGAGGATTGGTTTGCGGCGGCAGAGACCTGCTTTCGCCTCGTGCGGGACTTCAAGCTGTCCTATAGCGACTTTCGTAAGCTGGGGTTAGGCGAAATCCTCACGGAGGAGGACTTCAGTGCGGAGGCCACCATTCTCCAGGGGATATATGACGCTCTACCGCGCACGGATGACAAGGTGCATTGTCTGGAGCGCCTTTGTCTGATTTACGAAAAAAAGAAATTCGACGAATATCTGCTCAACCAGAGTTATCTGAAGCTATTAGATCTGGATCCCCGCAACATGAAAGCGCTGAAATACTTTAAGGTGCTTCATCTTCAGAACTACGAGTGGGATGAGGTGGTGAAAGTCCTGCAGACCATGCATGAAAGTTCCAGCCACCAAAACGATAGATTTCGCATCGCCCAGGAGTTGGCCACGGTTTATCTCTACCAGATGAATTCGCCCCAACAAGCGATCGAAGTCATTGAATCCCTTTGCCAGGATAGTCCTCTTGATACGTCGACGGTACATTATGAGGCTTTCTATCGTCTGGAAGACTGGAGCGGCTGTCTGAAAGTTTTGCGGGAAAGCTTACTTAAAGTGGAAACCGACAAGCAGCGGGCCATCATTTATCTTAAGGTTGGCGAACTAGAGGAGCGGCTTGGGCACTTTGAAAAGGCCGAAGAATCCTATGTCAAAAGCGCTCAGCTTCAGACCGTATTTTTGGAGCCATTGGAGCACCTGATTCGTTTAAGTCTGGATAATCGCGAATGGCAAAAAACTCAGCAGTATCTGGCTGACCTTGAGCATCGGGTCAAGGATCCTGAGCTGCAGATCCGAGTTCGAGAGGCCTTAGATCGCGTCAAACAGGGTCTTTCCTCACAGGCGCGTCCTTCTGGTGACACCCCATCGCCATCCACCCATTGACCAGAGGAACCTCTCAAAATCCTTAGGTTTTTGGCTGATCGGCCAAACATTTTTCCCTAAAAATATGTACCATTCCTGCAACAACCCATCAGAAAAAAGTGTGGTGCTCGCGACACAGATGCCCCCTGGCCAATGGTGAGACCTGTGGGATGTCGGATAATTACATCAATGAATAAGGTACCTTATTGACAAATTTGAAACCACTGAAACAGTGGTACACATTTTGCTGAACCAAAGGCAGCAACCCACCATAAATCAGGTGAGGCAGGCACAAAAAGAACAAAAGGGGTTACAGATTTTATGAGCCGATTGCAGAAGACCATCAACGCACCTGTTCGATTTATGGGCAAGGGTTTGCATTCCGGTCGCATCGTGCAACTTGAAGTCCTACCTGCGGCGCCGGGTGCCGGTATCATCTTTCAACGCACCGACACCGAGGGTGCGATTCCGATTCTGGCTCATGCACTCAATATCTCTTCGACGGAGTTATCCACTAAGATCGGGCGTGGCGGCAACTCGATCTCTACGGTGGAGCACCTGATGGCGGCGTTTGCCGGTATGGGTATTGATAATGCCCTGGTGCGTCTCAACGGGCCCGAAGTCCCAGTTATGGATGGAAGCTCTCTGCCCTTTGTGATGAAGTTTCAAGAGGTGGGGCTGAAAGTTCAGACCGCCAAGAAAACCTGGTACAAGGTTAAAAAAGCCTTTGAGGTCCGCAACGGCGATCAGTTCATCCGCGTAGAGCCTTCCAATCAGCGGGTGATCAAGTGTTCTATCCAATTTAAAAATTCCGTGATCGGATTCCAGGCAATCGATTTCAAATTTACCGCCAATAACTTCTCGGAAATTTGTAAAGCCCGCACATTTTGTCATGCCAACGACGTTAAAGTCATGAAAAGCCAGGGACTTGCTTTAGGTGGTTCTTTGGATAACGCGGTGGTGGTGACGGATACGGAAGTGATGAACTCCGAAGGTCTTCGCTACAACGACGAGTTTGTACGGCACAAATTGCTGGATCTGATTGGGGATCTGGCCCTCCTGGGGCATCCTTTGCTGGCGGATATCACCGCCCACAAGCCCGGTCACACGTTGCACGCGCAATTTATGACAGAAATCCTGACCCACAAAGAACAGCTGTTGGCGGAAATCGAATTGGACCATGATGCCGCCGCGCCGGTTGATTATAAAACTCAGACCGAGTTTAACCCCATCGTATTGCCTGCTTTTGTGAACTGATGCCAAACCTATGAGATTGCAGTCGAGTCCGTGATGTCCGTCACGGACTTTTTTATGTCCGTGGTATTTCCATAGACCCTGAATTAAGCCATTCCTCAACACAATTCCCGTGGATGAGGTGTGGTTTGATGCTTCTTTGGTGTCTCGGCTTCGGGGTGGGTGGTTATTTGTCACGTTCGGGCTGGACGATACTACCGATCATTCATGCGTGGCTGTTATGGCCGATTCAGCTTGGGGTGTTGGTGTTATGCACCACAAAGCTCCGGGTTCGGTGGTTATCTAGTTTTTCACTGATTGCTGCGGGAGCCCTTTGGGGGCTGTCTTTCCAGGCTCCCGTTCCCGACCGGTCAGGGGTGTTTGGGCCCGTTCAAGTGGTCGCCCACAATTGGCAGAATCTCGGCCAACAGATCAAGGTATCAAACCCTGAACAGGGGTTTTATTTGGTGCGCGCCCCCGATGACCAGCCCTTACCTGCGGAGGGATTTGTGCATTGCCGCCGTTTAAAGGATACAAGCATATGCCGTTTGACGCCAATCGGTTGGGGGGAGGGTGACTCCGCCAACATCCGAAGCATGATTTTGGAGCGCATTCAATCCGGACTCGGGCGATTTGATCAACGCGTGCGGTCATGGTTGCAAGCCTTTGTTTTGGGGGAACCGCAGGCGTTGGACGCCCGCTTGCGATCCATGTTTCAGGAAACCGGATTACTGCATTTTCTGGTGGTGAGTGGCCAGCATCTGGTTTTACTAGCCTGGCAGCTACGCATTTTGTTGCTGGCTCCCCTTTGGTTTGTCTATGTGACTGGATGTTTGACCGCTGCCGCCTGGTATCGAGTCAAAGGGTACATGGACTTGGCTTTGATTGCTCCCGTGGCCGGATATGCCTGGCTGGTGGGCTTGGATCCCTCTTGCCAAAGGGCACTTCTTTTTTTTGCGGTTTTTCAGATAGCCCGGCTGCATGCGGTCCGCCAGCGGGTGTTTCCAGTCCTGGTGGTGGCGCTGCAGGTCCATATCGTGATGTTTCCCTGTGACATTCTGACAATATCGTCGTTGATGAGCTGGGGGGCCACGATGATACTGATGGCATGGGGTGGCATGATCCCTGGTCAGAGACAGGGACTTTGGGGGAGGATACGGGGAATTGTGATGCTACAGTTGCCGCTGGCTCTGATGGCTCTGTGGTTATTCGATCGTTTCTATCGCGCCGCTTTTTTAGCAAATATCGTGGCGGACCTTTTAGCTGTGCCAGTGTTCTTCCTGTCATCCAGCCTGTTGGTTTTTTCCTGGTTGCCCTGGGATTGGCCGCTTTATCAAGGCTCAGCGATTATCCAGGGATTTATCCGACTTATACAGTCCCTTCATAACATGGAACAAAATCTATTTGGGGCTCCTCTCAGTACCAGGGGGATTCCTGCGATCGGATTAATGGTGCAGGTGACCGGGGTTTGGATGGTGGCGGAAACCTTGAGACGCCTCATTAGGCAATCCGACCCACGCAGCTATTTTTGACAGGGGCTCCTCTCCTTGGTTAAAATGTAAACACACCAAAACCATGAGGTTTCCCATGAGTCAAAAAAAGCCCTGGACGGGTCAGTCCGTTCTGATTGTCGACGATTCCAAATACGTGCGGGATGATCTGAGGGAACTTTATCAATCGATTGGCATGACTGTGGTGGGCGAGGCCAAAAACGGTGTGGAAGCATTGGAACTGGCGTCTAAACTGAATCCGGACCTGGTGAGCCTCGATATCATCATGCCGGAAATGAATGGCATCGAATGTTACCAGAAGATGCAACTTCAGCCCGGTAATCGCCGATACATCATCATCTCGGCTCTGGCAGCAGAGCAGCAGGTGATCAATGGTTTGGAAGGAGTGGTCCCCCGTCACCTCTACCTGTCGAAGCCAGCCACACAAACCAAGTTGGAAGAGCGTTTAAAAGAAGTGTACGACGGCCCACAGATCCCCCAACTCAATGCGCCTTTGATGGAGGTGGAGGGTTTCTGATTACCGTCGGAAATGGGAAAACCAATGGTAAATAAAAGCCCAGCCCTTGTCATCAGGGCGGGGCTTTTATTTTGCGACAGTGATCATCTACGCTGAAAGGGCTTCTTTGTCCGGTCGTTTGTGCACCGGATTGATGGGCACCATGGTGCCGGATTCGTTTTCTCGTTCATTGGGTTTGATCAGTCCAAAATAGATGCTGATGGCACCGACAAGCACGGAAAACAATGCCACAAACAAAAAGGCAGGGTGCCAGAAAGTTCCGAGAATGACGAAGAGAATGGAAGCAAGGCCGCAGATAATGGCGTTTACCACCTGCTTGTCCTGGTGGATGATAGCCAGCTCCCCATTGAGGACCCCTTTGCTATATCCATCCATCAGCAATTGCTTTTCTTTAGGACGGTAAAAATACTTTAATGCGGATTTAGGGCGATAGATGTAGCCGATCTTCCACATCGGGATGTGAATCAGCTGAATCCCGGCGATTTCCAACTCGGTGCGGCAATCGATGAGGTAATCCACGTTCAGGTCGGAGAGCTTGTGATGGTAAAACTCCACATGATGCATGGCGCGACGCAGGGCTTCTTCTTCTCCCACCTGGATGGTTAAGCAATTCATGCCGGACGCGTATTTGAATTCAAAAAAGTGACGAATTTCGTAAGCTGTTTTTTTCTCTTCTTCTTCCGTCAGGCGACCGCGGGACAAGGTGGAGTCCAGAGGAAATCCATCCCACTCCACCCCGATGGGCTCCTGTGGTTGATGAAGGCGCGTCAGCCCCCAGGTCTCGCAGATATTGTTGCGACCCAGGATGCACCAGCGGTAACTGCGACGGAACTGACCGATCTCCGTCAGATAGTCTGCGGACGAGCGGATCGACTGATTGCGCGATTTTTTCTGGACAAGGCCCTTCCATGCCGTATGGGCCTCCAGTGATATAGTCCACACTGGGATACTGAAGCCCTGCACATCCACGACAAAAAATTCACGGTCCACCTGCCCGGGTCTGTGGTGGATGCGGCGCAGCCACTCCAATGAAAGATCCTTGGCGGTGACGGCATCCATATTGTTCGGAATGATGTAGTGGTCGCCATAGATTTCTTTTTGTCCGGTTTCCAGATCGATGCGAAAGGTCGCGGAGCAAACCGGACACATCTGCAGATAATCTGAAAAGTTGAATTGAGACGGTGTGTTACAGGATGGACAATAGAGTTCATGCACGGCCTGATCCTCCTCACCTTTTATCTTATCATGTTTGGGCGGTTGACAGCTTCCAAAGCGGTATTAATTTAGACTTGTCGCGGAAGTTGGGGTATAACGATACTCCTGTTTTTAATCGCCAATCTATAAGCCATTGTTATTATTAAATTTTAAATTGTTTCTCTGAAACAACCTTTACAAAGCGAGGATCAGAACATGGGTAAAATTATCGGCATCGATTTGGGGACGACAAACTCGGTCGTCGCGGTTATGGAGCAGGGGCAGGCCCAGATCATTGCAAACGCCGAAGGCAAACGGACAACCCCCAGTGTCATCGCCTTTACTAAAAGTGGCGAAATTCTGGTTGGTGACGCCGCCCGTCGCCAGGCGGTGACCAACCCCGAAAATACCATCTACTCATCCAAACGTTTTATGGGATGTCTTTTCGGTGAACGTCGCGAAGAAGCGAAAGCCATGCCCTACAAAGTAATCGAAGGCAAAAACGGCATGGTGGCTTTTGAAATCGGTGGCAAAACCTACACCCCGCAGGAGATTGCCGCCAAGGTTCTGGCCAAGCTGAAACAGGCAGCGGAAGACTATCTGGGTGAAAAAGTGACGGAAGCTGTTATCACGGTGCCCGCGTACTTCAACGATAGCCAACGACAGGCCACCAAGGATGCCGGTAAGATTGCTGGTCTGGACGTAAAACGTATCGTCAACGAACCTACGGCAGCAGCTTTGGCCTACGGGTTGGACAAAAAGAAAGAAGAGAAGATCGCTGTTTTTGACTTTGGGGGTGGTACCTTTGATGTATCGATCCTGGAAGTTGGCGAAAACGTCGTGGAAGTGTTGGCAACCGGTGGTAACAACCATCTGGGTGGCGACAATATCGATGAAGTGTTGATCAAGCACCTTGTCACCAACTTCAAGAACGACACCGGTGTGGATGTTTCCAATGATCCGATGGCGATGCAGCGCCTTAAGGAAGCAGCCGAAAAAGCGAAGATCGAATTATCCTCCGCCCTGCAAACCGATATCAACCTCCCTTTCTTGACTGCGGATCAGTCTGGTCCCAAACACCTGAATATGTCCCTGTCCCGGGCGCAGTTTGAAAACTTTATCAGTGACTTGGTGGACAAGACCATCGAGCCTTGCAAACAGGTGATCAAAGACGCTGGCCTCGGTATTGCCGAAATCGACGAGGTGATCCTGGTGGGTGGTTCCACCCGGATTCCGCTGGTGCAAAAGAAGGTTCAGGAGTTCTTCAAGAAAGAGCCCAATAAGACCGTAAACCCCGATGAAGTAGTGGCGGTTGGTGCCGCCGTGCAGGGTGGCGTATTGACCGGCGAAGTCAAAGACGTATTGCTCTTGGACGTGACCCCTCTCACTCTTGGTATCGAAACCCTGGGTGGCGTCATGACACGTTTGATTGAACGCAATACCACCATCCCCCACAAGAAAAGCCAGGTTTTCTCGACTGCGGCAGACAACCAGACGTCCGTGGAGATCAATGTTCTTCAGGGCGAGCGTGAGATGGCCAGTGATAACCGTCAATTGGCGCGTTTTACCCTACAGGAAATTCCTTCAGCTCCTCGCGGTGTCCCACAGATCGAAGTGACTTTTGACATCGATGCCAACGGCATCCTGTCGGTGTCTGCAAAAGATTTGGGAACGGGCAAGGAACAACGGGTGCGCGTGGAAGCGGCGACCAAGATTGATGAAAAAGAAATCGACCGCATGGTGAATGAGGCCGAGAAAAACAAGGAAGCCGATAAAAAACGACGTGAAGTGGTGGAAGAGCGTAATGGTTTGGACACTTTGATCTTCACCACGGAAAAATCCCTGAAAGATCATGCGGACAAGGTACCCGCTGATTTAAAAGGGGACCTGGAAAGCGCTTTAAGCAAAGCCAAAGGTGTTTTGGACAAAGACGATTTGGACATGCTGAAAAGTGCTCGCACCGAACTGGAAGCCAAATCCCATAAGCTGGCTGAGATCATGTACAAACAGACCTCGCAGCAGGGTGCTACAGCTGGTACCGATGAGTCCGCTGCCGGAAAGGGTGCGGCCAAGGATCCCAATGTCGTGGATGCAGAATTTGAAGAGGGCGGTACGAACGCCTGATAATTTAGAGACAGTGGGCATTCCCCCCGCACATGAAATGCAGACGAACGAGAGGCTGGCAACAGCCTCTTTCTTCTTGTGCGTCAATGAAGGCCCGAAGTTTCAAACAACAACGTCAGCGCATTTAGATTCTGGCATCAAGGGGGCAAATGCTTAACTTCCTGCATGACAAGCTGGAGATGCTCCCAGGCTTGTCGTTTGAGGGATGGGCTTTGCAGGAGTTCGGATGGATGGAAGGTGAAGAGTACCTTGTGACAGTTTACGGGAGCGAATTCGGGGGCCAACCAAATACCCCTTTCGATCCCTCTAGGGCCGACTCCCATTTCCACCAAAAGATCACAGGAAATAGACGACAAAATGACGGAATTAGCATTCCGATCAAATGTGACCACCTGGTATGTCGTGGGATCGAGCTTCATGGCCTGTAACATTTTGTTGAACAGCCCATGCTCATCCAACGCTGGATCGGGACTTTCCTGCAGCGCACCCGGCAGAACAAATAACAGAGGCACCTGTTTGGTGGCAGAATGGGAGACATCTGTTGGCGGAGATGGTGCCAGGGCTGTCAACCCGCGGTCCTGTAACCATCTAAAATAATTAAGATATGTTTGATAAAGTTCAGACATAGATCTGTGATAAGTCATGCGCGCCCAGAAAGCAACGGGAATCCTAGAGGGCTAAGCCGTCAGGAGGCTAGCGGAGCATTCAGCTGCTGCCGGCGATTGTTGACTTCACGCATCATCTGCTCCAGCTGTTTTTGAATTTTAGCATCGTTACGGCCAAGTTGAATCATGCGTAGGAGGATGTAGCATGACTTGGTGAACTGCTTGGTTTTGGGGGTAATGTCTGCGATGCGCAGAAAAACCCTGGGAGTATCTTTTCCGGTGCGCAAGGCCGTGTGGAGAATCTGCAGGGCCTGGGATAGTTCACCCTTCAAGAGATACACATCACAGAGTGTCAGGTAACAGATGACATCCTGGCGTTGACTCACCACGTGCTCAAGAATTTTTTGAGCTTCATCAAGATTGTTGTTTTCCTTGTGCAGGTTGGCCTTAAGAATCAGGGTGTCCAAGGACTCCGGCGCTATTTTTTCGGCGTCTTCCACTACGGAGATACCATCTTCGAACCGGCCGGTGGCCCCATAAAATTTGGCAAGGATCAGGTAGGTATCAAGTCGGTGCGGGTTTTCCTTCTTTTCATCCCGCAGTGCCAGTTCCGCGACTTTGGGCTGCCCTGCTGCCAGAGCGTATTTGACCAGGGCTTCCAGAGGATTCACATCTGTGGGGTAGTGACGGCGCGCCCGTTTGAAATAGTAAACCGCTTTTTCTAAGTTGTCGGACTCCGCAAAGGCCCGGCCAATGCCAAGTAATGCTGGTTTTAGTTTATTACTTTCCAGCAGAGCCTGGCGGTAATGTTCAATCGCTCCCAACTGGTCTCCCGACTTGGCCAGCAGCTTGGCAAGTTGCACCTGTCGCAATGGCTGCTTTGGATTCAGCTCCAACTCGCTGTGCATCACTTTGATGGCTTCCTGTGAGCGGTTGTTGCTGAGGTGCAGATCC
>JAKQGS010000306.1 GCA_029556045.1 Pseudomonadota bacterium
CCCGACCACCGCTTCCCACCGCCGTCAGAAAGGTCCCTTTCATGGTCTGGATGGCAAACTCGCCACCCCCCAAAGCCACCAGGGTGAATTTTTCCCAACCATTGATCTGCGTCGCGTCGGAGTGCATCACATCGGTGATGCGGCCGCCGCCACCAACGGCTGTCAGGTAACGACCGTTGTAGGTTCTGATGCCGTACCGGACCGGAGTACCTTCGCCTGTGTCCACCAGAGTGAACCGTTCCCAGTTGCCGACACGGGTGGCATCGGTGTGCAACACATCCGTGACGCGTCCGCCGCCGCCGACTGCAGTCAGATAGTGACCGCTTTTAGTTTGGATCGTGCAGGTGATGGGTGCGTTGCGCTTAACCGTTGATTCGGCGTTATTCACGCCTTCCATGTCTGATCCACAAGCCGATGTCAACAGAGCCAAAGCAACCGAAAATACGAGAGTTGATTTCATAATAGTGTCTCCTTCTAAGTGTTTCACTCCTCACAACGCTGGACGGAGAATTTTTTTTCAAAAAAATTTCACGTCGTCATTTTTTGATTGGTCCGAATACAAACAATCGTTCCGGAAGGATTGGATTGTGCCGTCTTGCCGTCCCACCAAAGCCCCGTCCCCACAAGGGATGAAATTTATTATATACCAATTAATACAGCATGTTATATGGATGTCATTTTTACTTAAAATCCCCCCCGACAAATAATTATTACTTTCTATTCGCCGCCACCGGTGACTGCTAATTTTATTTCAGACGGCACACTCGTGCTGATGCAAAAACAACAGTGTTGACTGGGAGATCGCCATGCAAAACGGGCCTATGCAGAACTTTGCCAAAATTTTCCGCCAGGAGCGTAAATTCCTCGTGAACTACCTGCTCAAAAAGGGAGTGCCCATGGAGGAATGTGAAGATCTGGTTCAGGAGGCGTATATGAAATACCTGACACAGGGAACTTCGTGTGAAGGCACCGAGCAACGCCGTTTCCTGACAACCATTACCCGTAATCTCTATATCGATAGATGCCGTCGCTCCAAACGCGCACCCATGATCCACGATCAGGGCCTTTTGGACGGTATGGCGGGAGATCAGTCGAACCATCGAAAACTGGCTCAGCGAGCCATGATGGAACATATGGTGGAAGCCATCGACGACCAACGGGAAGGACGCTACTTTAAGTTGTATTATCAAACCGGCGTGACCATCCAGGAGATCGCCAGAATGGCCAATGCCCCACAGGGAACGGTGGCAACCCAGATCAACCGCTTTCGCCATCGCATGAGCAAAACCTGGACCTCCCAACTTGATCTTATCGACAACATCCTGGCTTGAGTTGCAGCGGTTTCAGGATTAAAATTGACGCCAACACCCTCAAAACCGCACGGGCACGAGAAGGATTGGCATGAAAATTTTCGAATTTTCCGACCACAGGGAGGTCATCCGGGCACTTCTTCAGGAGCGTAAGCAGGATGGCACCGACCTGACTTACGGTAAACTGGCCAAAATCTGCGGCGTCACCGCATCGTACTTCTCGCAGGCCATGGCGGGTGACCAGGAGTTTAGCAACGATCAGCTTTTTGCATTGGGGCAGTTCTTCCAGTTGGACACGGAAGCCCTGGA
>JAKQGS010000329.1 GCA_029556045.1 Pseudomonadota bacterium
TCAGTTCCGCCAGCATCGCCATGGGTATGGGAGTTGCCTGTTCGGAGGATTTGATTGGAGCTGTTGGTGCGCTGGTTTGTTGCAGGCGAAAGTGCTCCAGTGTCTCGCTTAAGTTGGTCATTTTGGGGGAGGTGGTCCCCTCTGTAAATTTCACCGATTCCACCGCGGTCATATCGCCTCGAATCGCCGCATACGGATCCTGGGTGACGGTTTTGGCCATCAGATTAACAGCGGAGTCAGACGCTGGAGCTGCCAGCGACGACGTTGCGGTGGATGACATAGACACCGGACCACCGATTTCAGATGTTTGAGAGGCGGCGTTCAAAGGTGCAATGGGACCTTTGGCGGATGTCTGCGGTGCAGCAGCCAACGGTTGGGCAGCCGAAACAGCGGATGGTGTGGTTTGCGTCGCAACACCGGCGGCCAAAAGTCGGGGGTCAATGGGGATGTCCCGCATCTCTTCCTGCGTTGGGGCAGACGGGATCGACGGATGAGTGGCGGTTTTATGGGGAGCTGCCGCCATCGGTGCCACGGTGGAAGACCGCAATGCGGCAGCCCGCTCCATATAGGGACGCAGACCATCGATCGGAAGATTTTGTTGCAGAATTGTCAGTTCAGTGCCAACCCGCTTGGGGTCGATCCCGAGGATTTCAAAGATCTGCCGTGGGGTCGTGGGGGTATTGGGATTCAGGCCGGCTTTTTGGATGGTGGCCAGCAGATCATCGGAGAAGGATAGATTGGCCAGCAACTCGCCCAGGGGCTGGGGTTGCTCCATATAGCCGGCAATATTTGCCTGTTGCAGGGCCTGATGGATGAAGGGATTGGTCAGGACTACCTGCGGGATTTCACTGGGCTCCATCTGCTCCAGGTGACCGGATAAAAATGACATGACAGGATTCAGTGGGGCAGCCATCAGGATATCGTTCAGGGAGCCCGGTGCGACCTGAAGTGATGGGGTCACTCCCTCTATGGCTGTCGTTACGGCTGCCGCATCCATCGCCACCGATGGTTGCGTCCCGCTTTGAGACACCGGTTCATCGGGGAGTGCCACCTTCTGCTGGACCGGTGATTTAAGTTCGCTGGTTTTTTCCACAGGGGGTGGATTTTGTGGGGAGGTGGCCTTGGGCATCGATTGCATCTTACCCGGCAATTCTTGCGTCAGACTTTCTTCAAATTTGGAGGTCGAAGGCTGACCCGAGGCGCTGCCGAGAGCCGGACCTTTGCGATCGACAGCCTTTGGTGCAACGTCAAATCGCCCGCTTTTCTCCGTGGTCGGAGCGGGGATGAGTGATTGCGGGTTGAAGCTTGTGGTCGCCAAAAATTAAAGTTCCTGTGCAAATGTTCCGAAAGCCAATTTCCAAGGGTCGACTTCCTTTAAGCACATCATGTGCCAAGTTCTGATTTGAATCATTTCAATAGGATAGTGACGGAAAAATCCGTATTCGGTGGGTAGGAACTGCCGGAGCTACCTCAAATTTACCTATTGGAAGCGGTCTCATAAATACGCTGGCGATGTTGCATGGTCGCGGTAGCTAAAAAAAATTGGTCGCCGGACGGTAATCCGGCGACCTGAAAAAGGAGGACACTCATGACTCGGGACACAAACTCTTGAGCTATTAAAAGCCTTTCGGCATTGGCTCCGTGGGGTAGGGATTTTGATTCGGGCAGCTGCCACCGCTTGAAATCGTCTTGGTTATGATGATGCGGGTGCTCTTGGTGCCCGTGGTGGTGTTTTGACCGGGATATTCCGGAAAATCCTTGCCATAGTGATCATCGTTTTGGTTTTGGGCCGGCACTTCGCAGGGGTGCGGGATCTCGCCTTTATCGATGCCGGTTTTCATATCTTCGGGCAGCAGATCCGGATAGTCACAGTCCACATCGTTTTGGCTGGGAATATCGTTTTGACTGGGGATCTGCCCTTTGGGATCGTTTTGGTGGGCCCCGTCTTTGTTAACAAGACCGGAGTGGGCGTCGGCGGCGTCTTTGCGGGCGGTTTCACCACGCATATTATGACTGTCACCGCCGCAAGCGGTCGTCAAAAGGGATAGTGTGGCCAGGGATACAACCAGTGAATGGCGACAGGATACTAGCAGCGACATAAACCAACTCCTTATTACAGCTTCAGGTCCAGAAGGCATCTTAGGGGTCCGACCGCGCTCAGGCGCTTCGTTGAGCCCTTGTGCAAGGTGGGGGCCATTGCCAGGACCAAAATATTCTCTTTTATTACAGGGGGATGTCCTCTGCTTGTGGGGTCGGAATCATGACTACATTCCGAGCACGTGTCCATAAAATATACAAACGATCGCGACTTTCCATTTGACAAGAGGGGGTGTTTTTTAGAATATGACTCGCTCTTCAGTTGGCCTTACGAGGTTGCCCCGCGGATTGTTGTGGAAGTGGTTGAGAGTAGGATACTGCTGAAAGATTACAAGATCCGGATATCATAAGGAGATTTTGACGTGTATGCCGTTATAAAAGCTGGTGGTCACCAGTACCGTGTATCACCTGGCCAGGAAGTTACGGTTGATTTTGTCGAAGGCAAAGAAGGCGATAAAGTGACCTTCGATCAGGTATTGATGCTCGGTGGCAAAGAGACCGTGGTGGGCGCTCCGGTTGTGAGCGGTGCCAAAGTTGAAGCGGTCATCAAAAAACAAACCCGCAATCCCAAGGTCATTGTATTCAAATACAAGCGCCGGAAAAATTACAAGGTCACTCGTGGCCATAAGCAGCCCGTGACGGTTGTTGAGATTGCCAAGATTGCACATTGATAGAAAGGGCAGATAGGTCATGGCACACAAGAAAGCTGGTGGTAGTACAAAAAACGGCCGCGATTCCAACCCGCAATATCGTGGCGTTAAAGTTTATGGTGGCGAAACAGTAACCTCCGGAAGCATTTTGGTGCGTCAGGTCGGCAGCTGTTTCCACGCCGGGAAAAATGTTGGTACGGGTCGTGATTACACATTGTTTGCCATGATCGATGGCAAAGTGACCTACGGCAACAGTGGCAAACGCAAGACCGTCAGTGTCGAGCCGATGTAATTTCCTTACGGCATCCAAAAGATAAATGTGATAAGCGGGCGTGCAATGACTTGTACGCCTTCTTTTTTTCCAAGTCCCCGCATTGAGTATATTATGAAGTTTACAGATACCTCTGAGATCTTTGTCAGTTCAGGTCATGGTGGCCCCGGTCTGGTCAGTTTTCGGGCCGCAAAAAATGCGCCCAAGCTTGGCCCGGATGGTGGCGATGGTGGCTTCGGCGGAAATGTTTATCTCGTTGGCACCACCCAGTTGAATACCCTGAGTCACCTGTACTACCGCAAGATCTACAAGGCGGAAAATGGCGCCCGCGGGGGCCCCAATAATCGCACTGGAAAAAACGGGGCTGATGTGGAGATTCCGGTGCCACTGGGTACGGTGGCCATTAATGCGGAGACTGGGGCCATCATTTGCGAGGTTCTGGAGGATGGTGAAAAGATCATGATCGCCAAAGGGGGCAAGCGGGGCCTTGGTAACTACCGATTTCTCTCATCCACCCACCAGGCACCGGAGGAAAATACCCCCGGAGGACCCGGTATCGATATTCGACTGGGTCTGGAATTGAAGCTGATTGCGGATGTGGGTTTTGCGGGATTTCCCAACGCTGGGAAATCCTCCCTGCTGAGTCGTATCAGCGCCGCCCGGCCTAAAATCGCCGATTACCCATTTACCACCCTGGTGCCTAATCTCGGCGTCGTGGATCTTTCTGACGTCAAAGATAGTTGGGACAAGTCGTTTGTCGCCGCTGATATTCCCGGATTGGTGGAAGGGGCCAGCGAAGGTCGTGGTCTCGGCCATGAATTTCTCAAACACCTGGAGCGCACCAAGGCCATCGCTTATGTGGTAGATGCTTTTAGTTTTGAGAACCCCGACCCAATGGATACCCTGATTAAACTGCAGCATGAATTAAAGCAATACAGCCCGATCCTGGCGGCAAAAAAGTCAGTGGTGGTTCTGACCAAGTCGGATTTAACACCGCCGGATTTTGATTGGACGGAGCTCCTGAATAAGGTCAAAAACCAGGTGGGGGACGTGCTGGTCGTGTCGTCTCATACTGGTGCTGGAATCAAGGAATTAAAGCTGTACCTTTATGGATTGGTGCAGGAAGAAAAACAAAAAGTCACCGTTGAAGCCGGTCAGACCCCTGTGCCGGACGAAGGATTTGAGGTGGTGACCCGTGCCACGGAAGATGATGATTTGGGTTTTTAATGGGGCAGAATCAAGAACCGGCACTCATTTATTACGGCGGTGCATTTGATCCGCCTCACGTGGGGCATGCTCTCTGTGTGCGGTTGGTGCGGCAGCGATTTCCCAACGCCCGAATACTGATTGCTCCATCCTACGTTGCCCCTGGATTGCGGGGAGTCCCCAAAAATTGCGAGGCTTCGTTTGAAGATCGCATGAACATGGCCAGACTAGCGTTGGAATCACCCGTTTCGACGCAGGATGATGGGGACGTTGCGGTGGTGGACTATGAGGCGAATCTGCCGACTCCCAGCTATACCGTGCAGGCACTGGAGGCGCTGCGGCGGCAATATCCGGAGACCCCTCTGGGCCTGGTGATGGGGTACGACCAGCTGCGGGATTTCAGCCGGTGGCAAAATCCCCGTCGCATCCTTGACCTGGTCGTTCTGGTGATTATCAATCGGGGCGCGGGTGATCCGATCTCCCTGATGGAGGTAGCTATCGCGGGACCTCTGGGGGGACAGGTGAACTGGAACCCGGGGGAGCAGATGGGACAAATTGCAGAGCTGGCAGCACGGATTTTTTTTGTGGGTGGTGAGACGACGGCAGCATCGAGCACAGAGATCCGGCAGAGGTTAAAAAACCAGGAGGATCTCCCAGCAGGGTGGTTGTCAAACTCGGTGAAGGCATATATTAAACAGAAGAATCTTTATCAACGGGATTAGGGAGTGCGTTTTGGACGTCTTGGAATTAGCAAAGAACATGGCACTGGCGGCATTGGAAAAAAAGGCGGTAAAGATCGTCATGCAGGATCTGCGGGGTAAGTCGGACCTCTGTCAGTATCAAATGATTTGTTCTGGTCGTAACGAAAAACAAACCCAGGCAATCTGCCAAAGCATCGAGGATGTGGTTCGGCAGAAGTATGGTATCAAACCGGTGGCGGTGGAAGGTAAACAGACCGGCCATTGGATCCTTTTGGATTTTGGTGCCGTGATTGTGCATATTTTTGAAGACTCCATTCGCAAATATTATGCGGTTGAGTCCCTGTGGCCTGGAGTGAACGAGATTCCTGTTCCATGAAACTGCAGATCGTTAAGATCGGCAAACCCGCCTTTAAAGAATACGAGTCGCTGGTGAAGGTTTTTCAGCAGCGACTCAGTGTGATGACTCCCATTGAAGCCATCGAAATTAAAGCGACACAAGGGATCGAAAAATCGGAAAAAACCCTTTGGTCTGCCTTGAAATGGTCCGAAGATCGCGGTGGCAAATCAGCTGGGCACATCACCGTGGGATTGGATGAAAGGGGGCAGGCTTTGACCTCGCCCCAACTGGCGCAGAAATTGTCGGATTGGCAGGGGGATCCCGCTGTCAAAAGTGTTACGTTTGTCATCGGTGGTCCTTACGGACTATCTCCTTCCTTTAAAAAACAAGCGGATCTCCTGTGGAGCCTCTCCCCCCTGGTTATGCCCAGCGATATGGCTTGGTTGATGGTCTGGGAACAGGTGTACCGCGGATTTTCCATCCTCAAAGGCAGCTCCTATCATCACGAATAGATGTCGTTGAATGACCTGACATGTCGTTGGCCTTTGAGGCTGCGGAAAGTTATTGGTTTTTGGTGGCGAGTGCCCGACCGGGAGGATTTCAGTTGATCAGGGTTTGTGTCTATTGCGGGGGTGGGTTGGATCCATCTCCTCAGATTATTGAAAAGGAGACGGGGTGCCATCGGGACGAGCGGAGTCAGCACAGGTTTTGTCGGGGATGCCGCCGGGCATTTGATGATCTCAGTCTTGCCGATGTCGGCCACCTGGAAGAACGTCCACTCTATTGCGGCTTTCGTTATCAGGGGGTGGTGCGGCAACTCATCATGGAGGTCAAGGTGGGAGGCTCCCGCACCGGGATGCGTCTTTTGCAGAGGTTAATGGGGGAGAACCCCGTGGTCAGGGAATGGATCGCATGGGCGGACCTGATTGTGCCAGCACCGTCCAGCCTGTGGGGGCGCTTGCATGGTCGACTGGATATTGCGGGCATCTGGGGGGAACACTTGGCGCGGAAAGGTGGCGTTGCACTGGGTCGGTTTCGGGGGCCCTTGTTCTGGCGGGTGCGCAAGCGGGCTTTTATGGGTAACTGGCGGCAGCGTACAGGACGGATGAAGGGTGTGGATAATGTTTCCAAAAGTGAAAATACAATAATAAATTCGGTAAAATGCGAAGATGTTATCCCGCGCCGCGTTCTTATAGTTGACGATATTGTCACAAGCGGGTTCACTATGGCCACGATTGCAGACCATTATCGGGCCCAAACGGTTAAATTGCTGGGAATTGCGACGGCAAATCCGCGGTTTTTGCATAAAAGGGATGATGTTGATGAACGCGCCAAGCAGTGAAGAATTACAGAACATGACGCCCATGATGCGGCAGTTTTTTGAAATCAAAAAACGGGCCGGGGACGCCATATTGTTTTTTCGTATGGGGGATTTCTACGAAATCTTTGGGGATGATGCGGAGGAGGTTGCCGGTAAGCTAGAGCTGGTGCTGACTAGCCGGGAGAAGGGCAACCAGCAGCGTATTCCCTTTTGTGGTGTGCCCCACCACAGCGCGCGCGGCTATTGGTTGAAACTCTTGAAAATGGGTTACAAGGTGGCCATCGCGGATCAGGTGGAAAACCCTGACGAGGCCAAAGGGCTTGTGAAACGGGATTTAATCCGGGTGATGACACCGGGTTGCATTGATGATCTGGAAGGATTGGAAGCGGATGCTCCCAATTACCTGATGGCGGTGTATGAAGAACCTAAAAGCAAAAAG
>JAKQGS010000337.1 GCA_029556045.1 Pseudomonadota bacterium
CGATCTCCGGAAGGGAGAGGCGTCGCGATGACCCTGCTGCGGCCGGTGCAAAGTCCAGGTAAAAGTCCCGGCAGTAGGTGGCCACCTCCTGCGCATCGAGCTGGTAAGCGTTCTTGCTTGTTTGGACAAGTGCGCGAGCGCCCGGAGTGGTGACGACCCAGGCCTTGCCGGAAGGACATAGCTTGCCGCTGTACCCATGGTGAGCCTGTTGGGAGGCCACTTTCATCGCCGCTTGTTCAAGCTGTGCTTCGGACAATTGGGGAGCATCAGCTTTGGGGGTAAAAAACTGACCGGACATCTGCGCGTCGTAGAGACCGCGCTTCCAGGCTTCCCGCAGGGTGGGGATGCTGTTTTGGCAGAGTTTATGGTGAAACTGCTGGGCGAGGTCACTCCGTTTACTCAGGACCGACTGCAGTGCCACAGCCTGGCTAGGCTGAGACACCGCAAGGATCAAAAGACTCATGAGAATTATGGCGCGCATGGTTCCTTCCCTCCGTTGTCGTAAGGACACGCGCCCGCCATGAAGTGCAGACCCCGGTTTCGGGGGGTTCAGATTTCTGCATCCATCAGTTTAAAGATGGTTTGCAGCTGCATGTTGGATGTGCCTTCGTACAATTTGCCGATTTTGGCGTCACGATAAAACTTCTCAGCAGGGAACTCTTTGATGAATCCGTAGCCGCCATACACTTCGAGGGCGCGGGATGCCACTCGTTCCGCAACCTGGGATGCCTGGTATTTGGCCATGGCTGCTTCTTTGATAAAGGTTTGTCCGGCGTCTTTCATGCGTGAGGCATTGTAGACCAGTAGTTTAGCGGTTTCGATTTCGATGGCCATTTCCGCCAGCTGGAATTGTACTCCCTGAAACTCCCGCAATTGTTTGCCAAACTGCTCCCGTTGGCGGGCGTATTTCACGGCACCTTCAAAGGCACCTTCCGCAAGGCCCAGCATCTGGGCGGCAATGCCGATGCGTCCTTCATTCAGGGTTTCAATGGCGATTTTATATCCCTTGCCGATTTCCCCCAGCACGTTCGTTTTGGGTACCTTGACGTTATTCAGCAGAACTTCGCAGGTGGAGGAGGCACGGATGCCGAGTTTGACTTCTTTTTTGCCGATAGCAAAACCGGGCATGTCGCGATCGACGATGAACGCTGTGATGCCCTTATAGCCCAGTTCTGGATTGATGTTAGCAAACACCACGAAGATAGAGGCCTCTTTGGCGTTGGTGATAAAAATCTTTTTGCCGTCCAGACGCCAGTGGTCGCCTTCGTCAAAGGCCCGCGCCTTCATGGCAAAGGCATCAGACCCGGAGTTCGGTTCAGTAAGGCAATAGGATCCGACTTCTTTGCTGGCCAATAAGGGAAGGTACTTCTTTTTTTGCTCGTCGTTGCCCCAGCGCAAAAAGATATTATTCACCAGGGTATTTTGCACATCACACAAGACCCCGACGGAGGGATCCACTTTGGATAACGCTTCCACCGCCAAGATGGCCATGAAAAAGGAGCCACCTGCGCCGCCAAACTGTTCGGGGATTTCCACACCCAGCAGGCCCATTTCAAACATGTTAGTGATGATCGCGGGATCCATTTGCT
>JAKQGS010000338.1 GCA_029556045.1 Pseudomonadota bacterium
TCGGTCGGGGAACCTTCAGCACATGGATGGGAGCCTCCACCACGTTTTCCAGAGCGGTGCGATGAGGGAATAGGTGAAACCGCTGAAACACCATGCCGATCTTTTGCCGGTGCCGGCTCAATTGCTCGTCATGGACACCGTGCCAGTGACGCCGCAACTCCAGTGCTTCCAGTTGGTGATCATGAAATGAGATTCTTCCACGATCCGGCAACTCCAGCAGATTGATACAGCGCAGCAGGGTGGATTTTCCGGACCCGCTGGGGCCGATGACCGAAATCACCTCCCCCTTGTTGACGCTGAAGTTGATGTCCTGCAACACCGCATGGGATCCGAAACTTTTGTGGAGGTCTTCGACGTTTAAAATGGGGGACGTCGCACTCATAGCGCCTCCCTTCGGCCCAGACGTCGCTCAAGATATGCGGCCACAGAGCTCAGGGCCAACACCATCAGCAGGTATCCTGCTGCGGTCCAAAAAAACACCTCCCACGGCCGCAGGTATTTCGCTGCGAGTCGCTGGGTGACAAACAGCATCTCACTCAGGGCGATCACCGACACCAGCGAGGTATCTTTGGTGAGAGCCGCCAATTCATTCACCACCGGGGGCAAGAGGCGACGCACCGTCTGCGGCAGGATAATCCGCCGCATGGTCAAGGAATAATTCATACCCAGTGCGCTGGCGGCCTCCCACTGACCCTTGTCGATGGAAAGGATGCCGGCGCGAAAGATTTCCGCAAGGTAGGCGGCTGCGTTCAGTGACAGAGCGATGATTCCCGATGGCATGGCATCGAGACGAATGTCCATAAGGTTTGGCAACGCAAAATAAATGAAAAGGATTTGCAGGAGGAGCGGGGTACCCCGAAATAACGCGATATAGGCGCGGGCCGTCTGCGCCAGCAGTGGATTGCGGGAGATGCGGGCAAAAGCGAGGCCCAGACCCAGCAAAATACCGCAAAAACCGCTCCACAATGTCAATTCAAGGGTAAGCTGCAGGCCTTCCCACAGGCGCGGCAGAACAATATGCTGTGAGAAGTCCCAGAATGTCAGATCGGCTTCCATCCCTTAGATACCAAGTTCCGCACCAAACCAGGCCAGGGAGAGTCGTTTGAGGGTGCCGTCTTTTTTCATGGACTCAACAGCTCCCTGAATCTCTTTCGCCAGATCTTTTTCTTTGGCATGGATGGCAATGCCCACCGGCTCCGGAGCCATGGCCCGGCCGGTGACCCGAAACGAGGGATCCTGCTTGGCGTAGTAAAGCCCCACCGGTTCATCGATCACTATCACTTCCGCCTGACCTGACTTCATAGCGGCGAAGGTATCCGTGGCATTTTTAAAGGCTTTGATTTCCTTGAGAGCCAGTCCGGCCTTCTGATAGCCCTGCACGGCCTCATGAGAGGTGGTGTCCGCCTGGACCGCCAACACTTTACCGGCCAGATCCTTTTCCGAGGCCACCTGGGTTTTACCGGTCACTACAAAAACCTGGGACATCTGAATATAAGGCACAAACTGCACCTGCTTTTTGCGATCGTCGGTGATGTTCATGGAGGACACGATCGCGTCGTAGCGGCGGGACTGCAGACCGGCCAGGATGCCGTCCCAGCTCATCACCACAAACTCCACTTCGACACCGAGGCGCTTGGCCAGTTCGCGGGAAAAGTCGACATCAAAGCCCTTAACCTTGCCATCGTCCCCCTCAAATTCCATGGGAGGATAGGTTGCATCGACCGCAATGCGAATAACGCCCTGCTTTTTGATGGATTTCAGACTATTGCTGGACGAAAATCCCCAACCCATCAATCCGACTGCCAGCAATACGACACCAATCCAAGATCCAACTCGCAGCATGCGCCCCTGCCTCCTCACCGAGTTTTTAATTGTGCCCAACCTACCACCGGCTCCGGCAATAGCCAAGTCTGGGTTGGTTGGTCTTTGGAGGTTTGCAACTTAAGACTTTCTCATGTTGTTATGCTAAAATTTTAGACACAACAAACTCACGAGAGATCGCCACGAGGAGAAGCGCATGAAGGTATCACGGCATTTTTGGATCCGCATCGGATTGATGAGCCTGCTGGCGGCTCCCCTCCCTGCCCTCGCTACAACCCCTGCTACCGTCGTCGATGGGAAAAAGGCGACCTCAGCTCAAAAAGGCAAAGCCGCTCCCAAGGCATCCCCGAAAACGAATGGGGCAACCGATCGCGACTTTCCCGAGCTAGCCAGCCAGATCACCAAAGTTAAGGAGGAGATGTCCAAACTGACGGATATCATCATCAAGGAAGCGCAGGAAAACAGCGAGTCGGTGCAGCAGAATATCCGGGAGACCGCCAACGACATACACGAAAAGATCGACAAACTGCGTCCAGCGGTGGAGAAACTGTCCAGCGAAGCGGAAAAACAGCAGAAAAAGCTGGCCCCCGCCATTGACGAAATCCGCACCCAGACCCAGGCCATTCGTGACAAGCTGGATAGTGAGGAATGGCGCATCACCGCCCGCCGCCTGACGGAGCAAACCCGCGACGATCTGGCCAAACTGAGTGAGGAACTGGAAGAATTGCGCTACGAATTAAGTCAGGCGCCGACCGCTCCGGCTCCAGATGAGACGCCCTCGGAAGCGAAAAAGAAACGATAATATTCTAAATTTATTACATTTTAAATGAGGTGACGGCGGACAGTGCCCTCATGGTCCTGGCCCATCACCCGCTCACACTATCTTTACGGAAAATACACAAGATCCCGCTTGTTTCACCCCGCGATGCTGCCTAAACTCCGCCCGGTTCGATGTTATTTGATTAGGGAAAAATCGGGAGTAAGCGGATGTCCAGGAAAACAGGGGAAATTCCCTCCGCCCATCATGCTGACGAATTAAAAGATCTCCTGCGAGAAATGATCATCATCCGCGATCACCTCTTAGAGGTGGAGGCTCTGCGAATGGAGTTCC
>JAKQGS010000372.1 GCA_029556045.1 Pseudomonadota bacterium
GGTGCATCCGGGTGCGTGCTGGCAAACTGGGTCCGAAAAACGTGATGAGCCCCTTCGTGAGACAGGATCCAAGGGGCCTCCCACAGATTGACATCCGGCCAAATGGAACGACCAAAATTTCCTTTTGGGAAAACCACGATGGTGGGGAAATCCGTCAGGCTTGGGTAGTAGGACAGATTATCAACTTTGGGTGAACCGTAAGTTGGAAATTTGCTGATGAAGTTCGGCATGATCAGGAGATCCACGGTTTCCAAGCCGGCATTCCTGTCGGGTAGGCTATGATAAAAACGGAAAAAGCGCTCCAAGGCCACGATGCTGGTGATACTGATGCCTTCCAAGCTCTCCCTTTGGTAGTTGGCGTCGTGGCGACAGATTTTCAGGGGGGCTGGATTTTTTTCAATGGTGGCCACATCCGCACAGCTCGAACGGTCCCCATCCTTTTCGCATTGAGTGATGGTTTCCATGCCATAACCGGTGGAGCGCACATATTCTCCTTTAAGGGAGGGAGAGCTGGAAAGACCATAGAGGCTTTGTTGTACGGGGCTCACAGCGGCGTTTTGCAGGCTGAAAAACTGACCCTGCTCAATCGATTCCACACCCTGTTGGTCGCGGCAGTCCGCATCTTCCAGTGCGTAGCCAAAAACGATTTCCCGTTCGGTTGTGGGAGGAGTCCAGACGTTTTCCTTCTCCTGCCCCATGTCGATCTGACAAGCGGAAGTTATTCCAACGAATAATAACAATACGGGAAAATAGATGGGTGCAGCAACTTTCAACATCAGCTTCAGCTCCACAGGTGCAACAGCAACAACAAGTCAGGAATAGAATCAAACAGACACTTGGTTCCGAAAAAAGCTTATAAGAGGGCACTGCAATCCATGAATGCCCTCTTATAAGCGACCCTGGGGGGGACCAGGAATTTCGGCAGCTTAATGGTGGGGGCGGGCAGACCTCCCATCGCCCCGTATGGTGCAGGGACCGTGCCGCTCAGCACGCCTTTGGCTCGCCATTAAAATTAAGACTTTAGGTCAGGAATCAGAAAAATCGAGGTGTCAAAAAAGTTGACAGCTGTTTAAACGACAATGCCAGCTGGGACGTGAGGCTGATGGGCTCGGAAGGCGAGGTCCCGTGAACCTGCAAGGCAACGCAATGGAAGGAGCCTCCATTATAAATCAAGGTATCGGCGTCCAGCCACTCCACCTGATAACCGGCGCGGGTATAGGCCTCATAGACATCCCGTTGATAGGATTCTTTGAGATGCTCATCCGGATAGATGTCATAGTTATATCCTAATTTGATGTAGTGGGGCACGATGGCATGTCCATTGATCAGCAGTGCGTTGGTATAGTTCCGAAAGGTTCCACGGTATGGGAGTGGCATGGGGATGCGCTCCACCTTCATGGTCTGTGCAAAGATCGCCGCCTGCTCGTCCAGACTTTGTTTGAGGGCGAGGTACTCCTCGGGGATGAATCCATCAGGCATCGCGACAGCGTCCAACGACTTTTCCTGCAGTTCACTCACCAGGACCACGTCGCGGCTGACGATTTTGGCCCACATGTCGATGTGGGGATGGGGGGCATGGTCAAAAAACACCACGTGCCGGCACCCAAGGTCCTG
>JAKQGS010000385.1 GCA_029556045.1 Pseudomonadota bacterium
TGTCCCCACCTGCCCAGGGCAGGCGGTGAACCAACTGTTTCCAAGCGGGGGTGGGTACGAGCCCCGGGCGTTCCATATTCAGGTTGGCCCCGAGGCGGGAACCCAGTCCGAACGCGCGGGCATACTGGGTGATCTTGTCGATACCCAGGGCAATGGCTACCTGATAAAAATAAACATCGCAGGATTTGATAATCGCCCGATGCAGGTTGACCATCCCGTGGCCCTTGCGGTCATGGCAGGCAAAGGTCTGGGAGCCCAGTTTAAAAAAACCAGGACAATAATAAGTTGATTCCGGAGAGACGACTTTTTCCTGCAACGCTGCGAGAGCGATCACGGGCTTGTAAACACTGCCCGGTGGGAACTCGCCCCCTGTCGTCTTGTCTAAAAAGGGTTTAAATGGATTGGTGGTCAAAGCGCGCCATTCTTCCGCCGCCAGTCCTGCTTGCATGAGGGCTGGATCAAAACCCGGTTCACTCAGAGCCGCCAGAATTTCACCGGTTTGCGGATTGAGCACCACCACGGCGCCATTTTTGCCACTGAAGGCCTCTTTGGTTGCCCTCTGTAGCTCCTTATCAAGAGTCAGTTCCAGGTCATGCCCCGGTATGGCAGGGCTTTCCTGGTATTCCCAGCTTTCACCGTTGGTGTCGATGGATTGACGCCCATAGGCATCCACCTGGATCAAACGGTAACCTCGTTGACCACGAAGATACTTTTCCCAGCGGGCTTCGATGCCCTGTTTGCCTGCCAGATCACCGGGGAGGTAGGGATTGCTCTCGTTCTCCTTGTTAAAAGACTCTAAAGTTTTTTGATCAACCTCCCGCAGATATCCCACCAGATGGGATGGAATCTCAGCGCTATAGTCCCGCTGGGGAGCCACCTGGACCTCGATGCCTGGCAAAAACAATTTGTTGCTTTCAATGGTCGAGACTTCATGCAGTGACAGGTTGCGTTTGAGGTTGACCGGCAGGAATTTGGGTAGTCCCCTGGAGGCAATGATGCGTTTTTCAAAGTTATCCACCGGAATGTGCAACAGACGGGAGAGGATTTTAAACGTGGCCTCGCGATCCTTGACATATTGTGGGACATAAACCAGATCAAAAAAAGGTCGGTTTCCCAGCAGGATGTCGCCATTGCGGTCGTAGAGTATACCGCGGGAAGCGGGAATCTCGATACGACGGATGCGGTTTCGTTCACTGATCTTTTGATAGTATTCCCCGCGATAGATCTGAATAAACCATAGGCGAAAGGCCAACCCACCCACAATGGTGACCAGCGCGATGCTGGCCCACATGTAGCGTGATTCCTGGATCAGACTGTCGGAGCGGTAAAAGGGCTTCATATTGGCACCGGCTCCTCGGCTTCGAGGTTCTGCCATTCGCGGCTTAAAAACAGACCAAAACCCAGACTGGTGATGAAACGAAAAAGCTGGGCCAACCAATAGGCCGGCAGCAGATCATCCACTCCTTTGACAAAGATTAACACAAAGGATTCAAAAAAAATTATCCAGACCATGCTGAGGGAAAAGGTCACAAGCCAGGGTATGCGGTGCCGCCAGGACAATGACGGACGGGCCTGGATAATGACGTTCGCCATAATCCAATAAGCGCATATATATAGGCCCGCAGGAGCCGATAAATGAGACTCAATAAAAAAACCCGCAAGGATCACCATCATGGTGGCCTGCCACGCATGCTGGCGGATAAATGTCACCGCCAGCCATGGGGTCAGTAAATCGATGGTCACCTTAGGGCCAATCAATGTGGGGAGAATGGACTCCTGCAAAGCAATGAGGAGCAGGACATAGAGAATGTCCAGCCAGATGCGGCCGGTGTGGGGGCGCGGGCGGTATTCTGGCAAATCCCGCTTGATACGGGCCCACCAGTCTCTTTGCCCGATGATTTCAGCCACGGTCCTGGCCCTTTCCCCTGTCCAAAGAGCGATTTAACCAGGATTTGCCCACGGTATTGACGATCTTCTGCAATTCCGGGTCGTGGGTCTTGAGTACAATCACTTCCTCCAGGGTGCGATGATTCACCCAAGGCTCGATGGTGATGGTTTGTGATATGTGGTCTGCCTCATAACTGATGCGCACCACCCGTCCCACCGGCAATCCTTTGGGGAAGCCGCCGACGATGCCCGAAGTTATCACGGTGTCCCCGATACGAATTTCCGCGCTCTTATTCAGTTTCATGACCGAGTTCTGTCCGGCGGAACCCTTCAGGACACCGCGAATACGGTTTCGGGCCACCAGCACATCAAGGTTGAAGTTGGCGTCCACTAATAGCTGCACATCCGCGTGTTTGAGACCGGTGCGAATGGTGCGGCCCACGATTCCCTGCGCAGTCACCACGGGCATTCCCACATCCACGCCGTCCAGACTACCCCGTCCCACACGGACGATGTTAAAGGGGTCCGCACGGGAGCTGTTGATGACTTCGGCAACGATATGTTCTTTTTTAAAATGTTCGGCAAAACCCAGCAGCCCCCGCAGGCGGGTGATCTCATTCTGCTGTTCTTCATAGTCCAGCAGCTTCACCTTGATAATGCGAAGTTCCGCCTTGAGAGTTCCATTCTCTTTGGCGGCATCACGGAGAGCAAAATAGTTCTTCCAGATTCGTCGCACCAAACCTGTGGACTGATCCCAAACAAACTCAAAGGGGTAAACGATCTCCTGACCAACCGAACCCACCGGGTTTTTGCGTCCCCATGGATTCAGTGTGGAGGAGAAAAAGGCAAAGGGGGAAAGCAGCGAGCAAACCAGGACCACTTTCCAGGCGAGTTTTATTTTTGGTTTACCCATTCATGCAACTCACTGTCATTGAACCGGATGAAGCTCACGCTATGGCACAACGAAGGATTACTGCAGTGTTACTTCCCGCAGGATATCGATTTGGTCCAGCGCTTTTCCGCTGCCTAAAACTACGGCGGTCAGGGGATCTTCGGCGATCATGATCGGCAGTCCGGTTTCTTCCCGTAGCAGGATATCAAGGTTGCGGATCAAGGCTCCACCGCCCGCAAGCACGATGCCCTTGTCAACAATGTCGGCGGCCAATTCCGGCGGGGTTTTCTCCAGAGCGACCCGCACAGTCTCCACGATGGTGTTGATGGGTTCGGCGATGGCGATGCGAATTTCTTCAGATGCGACTTCGATGGTTTTGGGAATCCCCGCCACCAGGTCTCGTCCTTTGACCTGCATGGTGCGGATTTCTTCGTCTGGATAGGCGGTACCGATGGCGATCTTGATCTGCTCCGCGGTCCGCTCACCAATCAATAGATTGTATTTGCGTTTCAGGTAGTTCACGATGGCTTCATCCATCTTGTCACCACCAACCCGGACCGATTTAGAGTAGACAATACCGGCCAGCGAAATAACCGCAACTTCCGTCGTACCACCACCGATATCCACAATCATGTTGCCGCTTGGTTCGGAAATCGGCAGGCCAGCTCCGATCGCGGCCGCCATCGGTTCTTCGATCAGGTGGACCTCGCGGGCTCCAGCGGATTCAGCGGATTCTTTGACGGCGCGTTTTTCCACTTCGGTGATGCCGTAGGGCACGCAGATGATGATGCGTGGTTTGACCATGGTGCGTCGATTATGGGCCCGTTCAATGAAGTAGCGCAGCATGGCTTCGGTGATCTCAAAGTCGGCAATCACCCCGTCTTTCATGGGGCGTACGGCCACGATGGAACCAGGTGTCCGGCCCAGCATGTCTTTGGCCTCTTTACCGACCGCCAGGATTCTTTTGCCCCCACGGTTGTCCCTTTGTACCGCGACGACGGACGGCTCGTTGGTGACGATCCCTTTGCCCTTGACGTATACCAGAGTGTTGGCTGTGCCCAAGTCAATTGCCAAATCGTTGGAAAACATTCCCGCCAGCCAATCGAAAATCATGTACCGTCTCCTGTTTTTTAAAATCAAAACTCCGGTAGGAGTTTCATTCATGTGACATCGTACTGCACGAGCGCCCTGTGGCAGCATGCCGATTCGCTTGAAAGTAAACTTCTAACACCCTCAAAAGCTTGTCTTCTAGGATTAAGGGTAGTAGGTATGGTATAAATAGATACTTGTTATGTTGATTTGTCAATGGTCTTGCAGAAAAAAAAGGGGACGTGAATGTTGCGCTGGAAAGACAAGCAGCTCAAGGATTTGGACGGTAAGAAGATCGCCAAGTATTCGGGGACCTATGCGATCCTCTTTGTTGCTCTCGGCGCCATGACCTTCTTTGGGGTCTGTTCACCAAATGGGCAAGAGTTTTCCGGGGCCAGCCTCACGGGAGCCGCCGCGACGGTAGATGGTCATGACATCTCCTCGATGGAATTTCGGCGGGCCTATCAAAACGCTTACAGCCGTTATCAGAGTCAGTTCAGCGACAATTTTGATCCCGCCGTACTACAGTTGTCAAAAATGGTATTAAATCAACTAGTTAATGAACGCATCACCTTTGCGGAAGCCGATCGCAACGGCATTTTTACCGCAGATGATGAGGTGGAAAGGGTGATTGCGGATGCTGAGGTTTTCAAGGACGACAAAGGACAGTTTTCTGGCGAGCGCTTCGACAACTTCCTAAAGAATAATCGCTATTCTGAGAAATCCTTCACCGACGAGATCAAACGCAATCTCACCGGTGAAAAGATGCGCCGTTTTCTCAGTGAGACCTACAGAATATCCAGTAAATCTGCTGAGTTATCCTATTTGTTGGCGGAAACAAAGGTCGATGTGGAATACCTGAAGCTGGATAATAACACCCTCAAATTGACGGTAACGGATGAGGACGTGACCAAGTTCCTGGATGATGCGGGTAAAGCGCAGGTTAAAGAATATTTTGAAAAGAATAAAAAAGAGTTCTCATCCGATAAAAAAATTAAGGCTCGTCATATCCTGACCGGCTACAAGGAGGCTCGCAACGCCTCCGTTGATGCAAAAAACCGCAGCAAGGAAGACGCCCGTAAAAAAGCGGAAAGTATCCTCAAAGAGGTGCAGGCCAATCCGGCGGGATTTGGCAAACTGGCCACCAAATACACGGACGATGCCTCCGGTAAAAACAACGGTGGGGATTTGGGACTTTTTGACCGTAATGCAATGGTGAAGGAGTTCAGTGACGCGGCGTTTGCCCTCGGCAAGGGGCAGGTGAGCGGTATTGTGGAGAGTCCTTTCGGGTTTCATATCATTAAGGTGGAAGACATCCAGGAGGCAAAAGAGACTTCGTTGGAAGCTGCCACACAGCAGATTGCCCGCAAGTTGATTGAAAAGGACAAAAAACCGAAGTTTGCCGAAGAAACCGCGCAAAAAATCATTGATACCCTGAAGGAGAACAAGACCGAAGGCATGGCCATGGCTAAAGCCCTGGGTCTGGAGTGGAAGTCCACCGGGGAGTTTGCGGCAGATGCCACATCGATTCCGGGTATCGGCGGTGACAAGGACCTTAAAGCCGCGATTTTTGCTCTCTCGCCGGAAAAGCCCCTTTATACCAAGCCGGTGGATGTGGCGGGAGCCAAGTATCTGATTCGCTTGAAGTCTCGCAAGGACGCGGATCTGGCGCAGCTGACACCGGAAAAACGCAACGAGCTGTTGAAAGACCAGAGTTATATGGAAGCCTATAGCCTCTACACAGCCTTCAATAAGGGTATTCAGCAGAAATACACCGATGGTGGCAAGGTCTGGATGAATCCCGAATTTCGGGACTTTGATCAAAACCGTAAAACTGCCGGTGGTGACGCCACCGGTGGCGATGCGGGTTGATCCTCCATGAAAGTCATCATCGTCACCAAACCCACCAACTACGAAATGCATGGTGAGACCCTTAAGGCGCAGACGCGCCGGGGTCATCTGCCAGAAAAGGATTTGGAAGAACTCCGAGAGGCCCATGATGAGCACCACCGCAGCGCTGACCTGCTGCGGAGCATTCTTAAGGACTACGGCATATCCTATATGGAAATATTCCGGGAGAGCCGCTGGCCGGATGTGAATTCCTCCGATGTGATTTTTACCATCGGGGGGGATGGTACCGTGCTTTCCGCCAGCCACCATTGTTTCGAAGGCAAAGCCAAGGTGATCGGTATCCGCTCCTCACGCGCTAGCGTGGGTTATCTCTGCGCGGGGGGGGAGCTGCATATCCCCGCTCTGGTGGAGGGATGGTTGAGCAATTCCCTGGAGTTTATCAACTGTGAACGGGTCTACGCCGAGGTCTATCATGCAGAAAGCCATCGGGAGCGGCATTCAATCCCGGTATTGAACGATTTTTTGCTGGCACACGCCAATCCCGCCGCCACCACCCGCTATCAGATTAAGGTGGGGGAACGGGTGGAAACCCACAAGAGCAGCGGCATCTGGGTGGCCACCGCCACCGGCAGTACCGCCGCAATAGGTGCCGCAGGCGGCGAGCCCATGGAACGCTCTGATCGCCGTTTTCAATACCGCGTGAGAGAATTGTATAAGACACCGACGGAGCAGTTCGCCCTTGAGCAGGGCCTCTTTGATCCGGACGAAACGCCGCTGGTCGTGGAAAATCGCACCGATAAATCCATCCTGGCCCTCGATGGGCAACGGGATGTGATCACCCTGGGCTTTGGTGATCGCGTAACCTTTCTGCGAGCCACCCCCATCATGGTAGCCGCTCCGATAATCTGAGAAGGATCACGGCGTGGAAAATCTACGGGAAAGTTGGGCGGAAGAAAAACAGTCCGCCTATCTCTATCAGGTGATGGCAGAAGTTGAGGCTGGAACACCCCGCGAAAAGTTATTTCGCGAACTCGCCGGAGCCGCTGAACGGCAGGCGAATATCTGGCGCGACAAAATCAAAGCGGCCGGAGAAGTTCTCCACCCATCCTATGCCGTGACAATGCGGGCCCGTATCGTGGCGGCGTTGATCCGCACCGTCGGCCCCCGCTCCATAAAACCGGTTTTGGCCGCCATGAAGGTGCGGGGCATCTCCGTTTACGATCGCACCTCACACGCGGCTTACCATCCAAAACCCTCCAGGGCGGGGGAAGCAGAGCAGCAGCATAAAGGCAGCGGCGTCGGTGGCAATTTAAGAGCCGCGGTCTTTGGCGTTAATGATGGATTGGTGTCGAATGCCAGTCTGATCTTTGGCATTGCAGGTGCCTCCGATAATCCGACCTTTATTTTGATTTCCGGCACCGCTGGTTTATTGGCTGGAGCCTTTTCCATGGCGGCGGGAGAGTACATTTCCGTGCGCACCCAGCGGGAACTTTTTGAGTACCAGATCAATCTGGAGCGAGAAGAGCTGGAACTCTACCCGGAGGAGGAAGCGGAAGAGTTGGCTCTGATCTATGAGGCCAAAGGCATTCCCTACGAAGAAGGTAGGGCGATGGCGGATCGGCTTGTCAAGGAGCCGGAAAAAGCCCTGGATACATTAGCGAGGGAAGAATTGGGACTCAATCCTGACGAGTTGGGTTCCCCGTGGGGTGCCGCCTTTTTTTCGTTTGCATCCTTTGGGGTTGGCGCCGTGATTCCACTTCTTCCATTTTTAATAGCGGGCATTCACCAGAAATTGTCATTTGCCATGGGCATGACAGGAACGAGTCTCTTTGCTATCGGCGCTGCCCTGAGTCTCTTTTCCGGCCGCAGTGCCTGGTTTGGGGGGTTGCGTATGCTGAGCATCGGCGCCGCTGCTGGTTTGGCCACCTTCTGGATTGGACGTCTCCTGGGTGTGGTGATCGGATAGGATCGAAAACGGCTTTTGGGGGTGGCTTTTTTACATTGGGAGGAGGAGCTCCGTGAATCTATTTCAGAACACCCCGCTCCCGCCAGATTTCACCGCGGATACCTTCGAGGATTAGATCATCTCCATCTTCACCCAGGATGTAATTGTGCTGCAGGGGGATTTTGCCGGATGGGGTGTCCAGCGCATAGGTGGGAATGGCAAAACCTGTGATGTTGCCACGCAGGGATTTCATCAGTTCCAATCCCTTGCGCACGGAGACACGCAGATGTTCCGTGCCCGCCACGGCGTGCGGGTGGAACATGTAATAGGGCCGAACCCGGATTTTCAACAGTCCTTTGAGCAGCGCCAGCAGTCGCTCGGGAGAATCGTTGACTCCCTTGAGGAACACCCCTTGTTTTCCCACCGGAATACCGGCATTCACCAGATTGCTCACGGCTATGACCGCTTCGGGTGTGATTTCTTCCGCGCAGTTGAAATGAGTGTTGAGCCACACCGGATGATACTGGGCAATCATCTGCGCCAGTTTTTTCGTCACCCGATAGGGCAGGGTCACCGGGGTGCGGGTGCCAAAGCGGATGATCTCCACATGGGGAATCGCCCGCAATCGCTGCAGCAGGTTTTCCAGCGCCGCATCGGACGCGATAAAGGGATCACCGCCGGTGATCAGCACATCGCGGATGGCGGGATTGTCCGCAATGTAGCGAATGCCGCGGTCCACGATGGCGCGGTTGAAGTGCAGGCCCTCTTCATCATCGCGACGTTTGCGAAAGCAGTACCGGCAGTAAACAGGGCATAGTTGTGCCACGCAAAAGGCCACACGGTCCGGGTAGATATGCACC
>JAKQGS010000395.1 GCA_029556045.1 Pseudomonadota bacterium
CAAAAACCCACGCATCCACCCGGACAGCGCGCTTGATAAATTGGTTAAAAGTATTAAAGAGTTTGGGTGGACTAATCCAGTTTTGGTGTCGGCAGACGGCATTATACTTGCAGGACACGCGCGGGTTAAAGCGGCAGAAAAGGCAGGCATATCAGAAGTTCCTGTTATATATTTGCCCCTTGAGGGAGCGAAGGCAGATGCCTATTTGATTGCAGATAATAGATTGCAAGATGAAACAGAATGGGATATGCCCCTGCTCAAGGACATCCTAGAGGAACTTGACACGGGCGATTTTGACATGGAGATTACCGGCTTCTCTATGCAGGAGATTGAGGACTTGATGACGCAAGTTTGGCAGGATGAGGAAGGAACGCCGGAAGTCTACGAGGACGATGTTCCCGAACCGCCGGAGGAGCCTGTTTGTAAGACGGGTGACCTGTGGATACTCGGCAAACACAGATTACTCTGTGGGGATTCCACGAAAAGCGAAAATATTGTCCGATTAATGGGCGACCTAAAAGCGGACATGGTGCTCACTGATCCTCCGTATGGAGTGGATTATACAGGAGGGACAAAAGACGCGCTTAAGATACAAAACGACACTCGCGACGAGATTGCGCTGGCGGAGTTGATAAAAGGATCTTTTGATGTGGCACAGGAAATCTCCCGTCCTGGCGCTTATTGGTACGCAACGGTCCCGGCGGGACCGTTGCATCTTATATTTGCAAGTGACTGGAAACGCCGAGGCATATTACGCCAAATCCTCGTATGGGTGAAAGACAGTTTGGTGCTTGGACATTCTGAATATCACTATAAGCATGAACCCATTTTATTTGGATGGATACCTGGCGAACGCCACAAAAACCCAGACAGAACCAGAACCAGCGTCTGGGAGTTTCCGCGGCCTAAACGGAGTGAGGAACACCCAACAATGAAGCCGGTTGCTTTATGGGCTCAGGCGATTGAAGACGGGAGTAAACCCGGCGAACTTGTTTATGACCCATTTCTGGGCTCGGGCACAACCATTGTGGCTGCCGAACAGCTCGATCGTGTATGTTTCGGCGTCGAAATAGACCCGAAATATTGCGACGTGATTATCCAACGGTGGGAGAACCTGACAGGAGAAAAGGCAAAGAAAGGGTGACACGATGGGCAAGTGAGCGGAATGCATCGACCCTGTGGTCGCAGGGATTGAGATGATGGAGCAGTTAGGAGATACCGAAGAGTTGCAACCGTCAAGCAATACTTGTCAGTTCGACGGATGGCAACCGAAGCGGGAAGAAGAGCCGTGGTACATAGGCAAATACGTTGAGCCGATGTGGTAGCGGGGGTGAGGCTGTGTCTCGGAGTTTCAAAAAGAACCCCATCGTGTGGTGGCGAGACAGGACTGCAAGCAAACGGTTAAGGGCAAGGCTGAAGGAGATGGGCGATATTCCCGACGGGGGATATTACAGGACATTGGTATTCAACAGCGGTGAGTGCTACGGATTCACGTCCTTTGAGGACTTCGTATTCTGGGAACAACACTGGTATAACGACGATGAAAAACTCTATGCCAGGTGGATGAAGATCATTAGCAAGTAAGCGGGGGTGACAGGGAAGAGGTCTCGGCACATAGTGCTGACACCTAACGGGAGTTCAATTCTCCCCACCTCCACCAAATGGGGGAAGCGAGGGAACAAGGCCACGGCGTCTGTGACGTCACAGTGCGACCATTTAGGATGGCCGCCATGTGGCCCCCTGGCCCCCACCAACAAGTAGCTCATCTGCCAATTAAGTGGGCAGA
>JAKQGS010000484.1 GCA_029556045.1 Pseudomonadota bacterium
CAATTACAGCAAATCACGCATCCTGGTGGTGGACGACAACCAGGGCATCGCTCGTCTACTGGCCACCCTGTTTGAAGAAAAAGGCATCAGGGTGGATACGGCATTGGGGGTGGCGGATGCCCGCACTCTGCTGCAGGAGCATCGCGGGCGCTATGACCTGGTGCTGTCGGACATTTCGATGCCTGGGGAAAGCGGATTTGATCTTTTGCGCTGGATGAAAGGACAGGACTCTCCCAATCCCGACGTCCCTGTCCTGCTGACCACAGCCCAGATGCCAGAGCCAGCCAATCGGGTATTGGGTCTGTCCCTGGGGGCGGTGGATTATGTGGTGCGCCCCATTGAAATGGATGAGCTGGTGATCCGTGTTCTCCATGCGATGGCGGATTTTCAGCGGGTTAAAAACCTGAAAGCCAACTTGGAAAACTCCGAAAAAATGGCGATGGTTGGCCGTATTTTGGCGGCCTTCAATCATGAAATTAAAAACCTTTCCGCCATCGTTAAACTGAGTGCCGACCATGTGCACGATCACATGTGCGCCTCTGAGGAAAACCCATCTCAGGATGTCGGTGAGTCGCTGCGAATCCTGAAACAGTCGTCAGATCTCCTAGCTCAGGTGACGCGTGACCTGGGCGGCATTATCGCTGGTCGGAAACCCACGATTGCTCCGGTGGACCTCGGTCAATTGGGAGACGAAATCGTTCGCATGATGCGAACCCGGGTCAAACCCTCCCGTCTTTCGTTTGAGACACCGCCAACGACGGCGTGGGTGATGGGCAATGATCTCCAGATCAAACAGATCCTCATCAATCTGATTCTGAATGCAGCGGATGCCATTCACGAGATCCATCACGACCCCCATCACGACGATAACTCTGGTCATATCGTGGTTTCGCTGCAGTCCCAGTCACAGAATCAATGGTCGATACTGGTGCGTGACAATGGGATAGGTTTTAACGATGCGGGAGAACGGCGGGAATTCGAAGCATTCAGGACCACCAAACAGCTGCGGGGTGGGCAGGGTCTCGGCCTCTGGCTCTGTGCCAAATTAGCCCAGGACATGGGAGGACTTCTAACCCTGTGCTCCGATGGACCGCTCAAGGGTGCCGAGGCATCCCTAACACTGCGGCATACCCAGGCACCCGCCCGACCGGTTGACTTAGATCTATCGCAGTATCTTTCCGACTGAGTTGGCCAGATACGAAAATAAAATATCCAATAAATATAACAAGATGTCATTGTCTGCATAGATTTTCCAAGGGGGGCTTTTCAACCTTTGGCAGCTCCTTCCGATACCAACGACGGAGAATTTCTCTCGCTAAGGGGTCATGACACGTGGCAGGCGCCAATATTATTCTCAAACCTGGGCAAAGCCTTTTCAAAGAAGGCGAGCAATCGGATGGTATGTATATCATCCGCAAGGGTGAGATATTGGTTTACCTGGAAAAGGGTGCCACCGAAATCAAACTCGCTTCGGTGGGTGCCGGCTCCATGATCGGTGAAATGTCGTTATTTGACCAAAAGCCTCGGTCCGCTTCCGCCAAAGCAGTTTCCGAATGCGAGATCACCAAGATCAGCAACGAAGACTTCAACAAGCTGATGAAGCAGATACCCAAGTGGTTTGTCACCCTGATGGCATCCCTCTCCACGCGGCTGCGGGAGACCAACGAAAGGGTGCAGTCCCTGGAAGCCAAAGCCTCGGCTGATCTGCGACCACTGGATCAAACCGCCAAGTTATTGCATGTGCTGGGCCTGGTGTGGGCCAAAGACGGCACCAAACAGGATAAAAACTGGGAAGTGGATCGGGAACTGGCGGAAAAAACCGCCGCGCTGCTGCTGGGGATGAAGCCGGACTACACCCATAAGTTGGTGGATGCTCTGGCAAAAGGCAAGATCTTCGGCATCAAGCCCAACCAGTACAAAAAAGATATGCTGGCGATCACCAATCGCGGCAATCTGGAGCGCTTTGCCAAATTCATTGAGACTTTTTCGTCCGCAAATCCTCAGCTCAAGGGCATGCCCCCCGCGGCGATCGAGCTTATGGATGCCATCAACAAGCTGGCGCAGGAGTCCGCCTATGACAGCGTCACCGTGGCGCTGGAGGACGCGGTTAATGAGGGCAAACGCAGCGCTAAGGAAACCAACGGCTGGAAAAACGCCGTGGCCCTGTTGAAGTCCGCCGAACCCGCCTGCACCATCACCAAACTGTCCAATGGCGGCATCGGCTTTAAGGTGGATAAAAAAGAACTGCCCCGCATGCTGGAAAATTTCCAGACCCTCGATACGATCTCCAAAGCATCTTAATGGCAAAGCTTTTATAGCTCTAACGTGTGAAAGTTGTTAAATTCCCTAAAACACACTTTTGGGGAGCAACGCAGGCATATGGAGCCGCCGAGAAAATCCCGCCATCCGATGGCGATCGCTTTTTTTACGATTTTTTTGGATCTGGTGGGGTTTGGCATCATCATCCCCGTCCAGGCTTTTTACGCGGAGTCGTTGGGGGCCAGCCCCGTGCAGGTCACCCTGCTGGGGGCTGCCTATTCTCTGATGCAATTTCTGTTTGCTCCCTTTTGGGGGCGGCTGTCTGACCGTTATGGTCGACGTCCCATCGTTTTGTTCAGCGTCCTCATCAGCGTCGTGGGGTATTCGATTTTTGCCATGAGCCAGAGTTACACGGTGCTGCTGTTGGCCCGCATGCTGGCTGGATTCGGCAATGCCAACATTGCCACAGCGCAGGCCATCATTGCGGATGTCACCACCTCGGAAAACCGCTCCAAGGGCATGGGGCTCATCGGTGCCGCCTTCGGCCTGGGATTTATCTTTGGACCCGCCATTGGGGGCGCCCTCAGCCATTGGGGAGTGCAGGGGCCCGCCTTTGCGGCCGCTGGTCTGTCGCTTTTGAATCTGGGGTTGGCCTTTGTGCTCCTGCCGGAAACCCTCAAACCCGGCAATCTGGCCCCCCGTCATGGATTTTTGTCGTTGAAACACCTGCATTCAGCCATGCGCCATGTGAATGCAAAAAATATTTTTGTTATCAGTCTGGTGGGCACCGGAGCTTTTGCCATGATGGAGCAGGTCATTGGCCTCTATATCGAAGCGGTGTGGGTGACGGACGGGAGCCTGGATCCTGCCGCCCGCATCAAAGCCGCAGCGCGGCTGACATCTTACTTTCTGGTGGCGGTGGGGATCACGGCCACCATCGTGCAGGGT
>JAKQGS010000408.1 GCA_029556045.1 Pseudomonadota bacterium
AGGGGCAGGAGAAAAAGGCGGAGGCGGCATCGCAGCGGTTCATCAAGCAATACCAGACATTCGTCAACAGTCTGGTGGCGGTTGCCCTGAAGCCGGAAACACCCTCGAAAATTCGCAACGATACCATCGGCGTGGCCCACCGGTATGAAAAACGGATCAAGGGTGAGGACGAACGAAGTTCTCTGCGAGTCAAAATTGCACAGATGCATGTGATGGAGAAACGGCATAAGGAAGCGGTGGCGATCTATTGGGAATTGACGGAAAACGCTAAGGGATCTGAAGCATTTGAGTACCTTCGTCCGGCCATGGTTTCCCAGCGCATTCTGGCGGATTGGCCCGTCAAGGCTCCCTGGGGTGGATATTCGGCGGGGCATGAGGATGACCGCAGTCATCTGCGAAGCATGTACCGTCGGCTAAGTCAGTTGCAGGGAGCTAAACTCGATTGGGACGCAGTGGCTCACGAGGGACTCCTGGGTGTCAGCATTGGCAAAATCAGTGAGGCATTTGCCCTCTGGGAGAAGGCTCTGGGGAAAGATGCCAAAGGCGAGCATGCCGCCCACGCTGCCGGGATGATGCTGGGCGCCTACCAGAAACAAAACAACTGGAGCAAGGTTGAGGCGATCGCCCGTCTTGCCATCAGCAATAAAATGCGGCCCATGGTAGGAAAAGTGGCCCTTAATCCGGTCACCTTGCTGGCGGATGCCCTCTACTTTGGCGGTAAAAACACGTTTGCCGCCAAACAATTCGGAGCTTCCGCCAAAAAGTTTGCAGAATTCACCCGTCTCTATCCCAAAGAGCAACGACGAGCCGAGGCCCTGTATCTCATGTCTCTGGCCTATAGTGGCAGCAATCAGCATCCGGATGCGTTAGCAACCCTGACAACTCTGGTCAAAGGGTACCCCAAGAGCAAGTTCTATCGCGATGCCCTGCTGAATGGAGGCAGTTGGGCGACGGGCATGGGGGCGGAAGATGCCACCATGTTCTTCTACCAGCGTTATTTAAATCAGTTTCGCGATGGTGCGAAATCTGCGGAGATTCGCCAGCAGTTGATTTCACTCTATTTAGCCCGGCAACTTTATTCCGCCGCTGGCCGCTTGATCAGAGAACAAGGGCAGGTGAAAGGGGCTACTGTTGAAGACAAACTGAAGGCTGCCCTTGCTTATATGGAGGTGGAAGAGCGATACGGTGACAAAAACAAGGCGCGAGCCGCGGCCAAGGATGTTTTGGCCCTTGGTGGAAAGGACCAGTCGATTCAAGCCATTATACTGGCCTTCGAGGCTCGTCGGGCGCAGGCGGAAAATCAAACAACCAAACTTATGGAGCTGGAAAAACAACTGGCCACCATGAACCCCAGTCTGCCGGAAGTGACAGAAACACTTGGTTATGTGCGTTTTTATATTCTGGAAACCAATGCCAAAAAACCCAAGGATGAGATCATCAATATCGGCGTATCGGATCCCGCCGGTACGCTATCCCGTTTTTACCAGCTCCATGCGCTGATGGCGGCCCCATATCAAAGGATATGCAATCATCCGGAGGTCAGCTACTGTGGTCCGTCTATGCTGCGTCTGTCGCAAGAAACCCGGGACATGATTAAAAGGGTCAATGTCCTGAACATCCCTTCGTCGTTGGATGCCAAGACGGTCAACGAATTCAATCAGAAAAAGGCCGAGTTGATCCGCCATCTGAACAAAGAAGCGGACGAAGCTGGGCGTAAGGCGGAGGAAGTGCTCGTTCAGGGGAATGCGCATCCCGACCTGGTGCAGGAGATCTTTTGGACCAATAGTAACGATTGGAACTTTGATCGGATCGGTGGTGAGGGAGGTAAGGGATATGTGCAATGGGACTCCAGTCGACGACCAAAATCATCCAGCAAAGCTGTGATGCCCACCGTCTCGTTAAACGATTGATTTGCACGCAAAGAGGTTGAGGGATATGAAAAATTTATCGATGAATAAGAATCTCGGGGTCTTTTTCTCCATGGCTCTGCTCTCGGGATGCATGATGATGAAAGCCCGCAACCCGGTGGAGCAGCTGAAAAAAGAGGGCAATGAGCCCGTGGTGCAGCAGGCTGGTAAAGACGAACCGATACTGGCTTCAATAAACCGTAACCAATGGTTGGAAATTCGCTCCAGCTCTAAGGATGCTGAGCTTCGCATGCTTTCACTGCTAGGACAGGGGGAATGGGAAAGCGCGGAAAAAGAAGCGCATGCCCATCTGATGAAACACCCTCGGCACTATGTGGCATTGACGACGTTGGCGACCTCCCTAGCCATGCAAAAGAACTACAGAATGGCGGCCTATTACGGAGATCTGTTGGAGCGTTATTATCCTGGGCAATCCAATACCCATAACCTGAAAGGGCTGGCAGTTTTACATCGGACAACCACCACGGCGGATGATTATAAAAAGGCGGAGGAGTTTTTCCGCAAGTCCTTTGAAAGCGACTTCCAACAGGTAGCTGCCGGGCTTAATCTGGGTCAGCTCTATCTGGATACGGGTAAATCACGCGCAGCCAAGGATGTTTTTGGCAAGGTGCGGGCCCGTTGCCGTGAATGCGCGGAAGGTTTGATTGGATTTGGCGCTGCCCAAGCCCGTCTCAAGGATTATGCGGGTGCCCGGCAATCCTTCAAAATGGTTTTGGATAAGGACACTGGTAACGCCAACGCCATGTATCGTCTGGCGCTGGTGGAGTTGAATGGTTATAAAAACACGGTGGCTGCCCGCAACTACTTGGAAAAGGCTATGGCATCCAAGGGCAAGCGGGATGGGGACATTCAACGGCGGGCGGGATATATGCTGACCCGTGTGGAATCTATTGAGGCGGAAACACGGCAGGCACTGGCAGCCAAGGAGCGAGCCAAAAAGGCACAACAGGTCCAACAGGCCAAAAGGTCAACCCCTGCTAAACCCGTGGCCAATGAGAGGTCAACCAAACCAGAGGCTCCCATTCAGCCTGTTAAGGAAACCAAATTTCCATGACTTTTCGTCAGGAGACCGACAGTTTTGGTGTGATCGACGTTCCGGCGCAAGCTTATTGGGGAGCGCAGACACAGCGCTCCCTTAAATTTTTTGCCATTGGCAGCCATCGCTTTCCATCTTCCGTCATACGGGCCTTTGCGGTGGTCAAAAAGTCTGCGGCATTAACCAATCGAGAATTGGGCAGACTGTCTCCCAGCAAGTGTGCTCTGATTGTGCAAGCCTGCGATGAAATCATCAGCGGCCAGTGGCATGACCAATTTCCCCTGTCCGTATGGCAAACCGGCAGTGGCACCCAAAGCAACATGAACGCCAACGAGGTGATTGCCAATCGCGCCATCGAATTGGCTGGCGGTGTTTTGGGATCCAAAAATCCCGTTCATCCCAACGACGATGTCAATATGTCACAATCATCCAATGACGTCTTTCCTACCGTGATGCATATTGCAGCCGTCTTTGGTCTAGTTCATGACCTGCTTCCGGTGGTGACCGCCCTGACCGCCACCCTTGACCAAAAGTCGCGGGATTTTGCGGCGGTGGTCAAGATAGGACGCACCCATATGATGGATGCCACCCCCCTGACCTTTGGTCAGGAGCTGAGTGGTTATGCAGCGCAACTGCAATTTGCGCTCATCCGCATCGAGCGAAGCCTTGAAGGTCTTTATTCCCTGGCTCTGGGCGGCAGTGCCGTCGGAACCGGCCTGAACACCCATCCTGAATTTTCAGACAAGGTGGTTGCCGCTATCGCTGCGGAAACCGGCCTGCCCTTTATCAGTGCTTCCAACAAATTTATGGCACTGGCAGCTCACGACGCGGTGGTGGAATCCAGCAGCAGTCTGCGTCTTCTGGCCACTGCCTGCTTTAAGCTGGCTAACGATATCCGTTTGTTGGCCAGCGGCCCCCGTTGCGGCATTGGGGAGATTACCATTCCCGCCAATGAGCCGGGCAGTTCCATCATGCCAGGCAAGATCAATCCAACTCAGTGTGAAGCCATGACCATGATTGCAGCCCAGGTGATCGGCAATGATGCAACCATTGGATTTGCCGCCAGCCAAGGGCACCTTGAACTCAATGTTTATAAACCAGTCCTGATACATAACCTGTTAGAGTCGATCACGCTGCTGGCGGATGGATGCCGCAGTTTTAACGACCATTGCGCCGTTGGTATCACGCCTGATCTGACCGTCATGCAGCAGTACGTGGACCGC
>JAKQGS010000413.1 GCA_029556045.1 Pseudomonadota bacterium
GTCTGCATCCGCAAGATACCACGCAGATACTGACGGTGGAGTCGTTTAGCGAAGTCCGCCTGCCGGATAAGGGTATGATCGGCCAACATGCTCTCTTTGATCCTGCCATGATTAAAACCCCCACACCGGATGAAGCGGCGATATTGGCCCCACCGGCTCATCAGGAATATGAACTGCGCATCAAGCGACAGGACGCATGGACAAGCGTTTATTACCCCTATTGTCCCATTGACGTGGTGGGGTGGAAGGGTGACTTAACGGTCTGGCAGATCAATGTGGACGATATCCGTCCCATTAGCTGTGAACGTTATCATTTGCCCCCTTCCGCTCACACCACATTTGTGGCGCAAAACTTCGTGATCTGCACCTTCTTACCGCGGACATTAGAGGTCGGTGATCCTAAAGCCATGAAAGTTCCGTTTTATCATTCCAATATCGATTATGATGAGGTGCTGTTTTATCACGCCGGAGAGTTCTTCAGCCGTACCGGTGTTGGATCAGGTATGATGACGTTTCATCCGCAGGGGATTCACCACGGTCCGCAGGAGGGGGCGATTGCCCGTACTCAGAATATCGAAAAAACCAACGAGATCGCCGTCATGATCGATACCAAATTTCCTCTGCGGGTGTGTGAGTCTGCGGTGGCAGTGGAAAACAAAGACTATTGGCGCAGCTGGCAAAAACCTTAGGAGTCTGTTATGAAGCCTCAAAAATTTCGTCAGTTTACCGAAGCGGAGAACCAGACTTGGAAGACTCTGTTTCAGAATCTGGACCACTGCCGGCGTCAGCAAGCCCATCCCATTTTTGCGGAAGGGGTGCGTAAGCTTGGGCTTGATGCGGAGCGGATTCCTCACATCGACGAGGTCAATCGTCGCCTGGCATCCCTGACCGGCTGGCGGGGTGTTCCGGTGGAAGGTCTCGAGGACAATGCCAGCTTTTTTGTCGGCATGGCGGAGCGGGCATTTCCCATCGGGAACTTCATCCGGGATGCCCGCGATGTCAACTATACGCCGGCTCCGGATATCTTTCACGATCTCTATGGTCACCTGCCTTTATTGGCGGATGAGCGGTTTGCGGATTTTTGCTACCGCTTTGGACAGGCTGCAGGGAAATATGTGGGAAATGAGCACGCCATGGTGCAGTGGGGGCGATTGTTCTGGTTTGGGGTTGAGTTCCCTCTGATTAAGACCCCGCGGGGAAATCGCATCTTTGGTGGTGGCATTTTATCGTCTTTTGGGGAATCCAACTATGCCCTGAGCAATGAGCCTGAAATCCTCCCCTTTGACCTCAAGGTGATCCGGGATCGGGATTACAAGATCGACGAGTTTCAAAAGACCATGTTTATCCTCGACAGTGAGGATCAGCTTTACCGCAGTCCTGAGGAATTTGAAAAGATACTGATTTAGAAACTTCGATCACGCAAGCGACCACCCCTATGGCTCTGATAAAGGCTGCCCTAGGGCAGCCTTTTTTCTAGGTGGTGCCACCCATCGCTTCAAAAAGCTTCAAGACATTAGCCTGAACCTTGCGGTTATGCTGGTTCATGATTTCATGGAAGTCTTTGTGTTTGGCAAAAACCTCCTCTTCCCGATCGTGGGTTTGCTGATCGTTGTCCTTGGTGTAGCTGATACCGTGCCTTTTCTGGAAGGCGATAGCCTTTTCATGCTCGTCGATTTGCGCCTGGTGGGCATCGATTTCGCGGGCATGGTTTTTGAGGGCTACGGTGAAATCGTCCATGGTGGATTGAACTTCATGCAGCAGCTGGGTTGCAATCTCATGCTGTCGTTCCCAATGGCGAACATCATCCAACCATGATTTGTGATCGCGGGTCCAGTGGGTGTGGTCTTGGTGCATAACCTGTTGGGTTACTTTGCGAGTCATACGATCCCCCTTTCTGGTTGGTGAATATGACGCAACGGTCAATGCCACCTGAAGGGGCTGCAATCTTCATTCCATATTAATGGTGTAGAAGATGATTTCCACCCGGTCACCTTTAACCGGTTCATATCCTGACTGAAAAACCACTTCGTTGCGGATCGGGTCAACCACAAAACCCTCGTTGCTGAGGTCGACGCCATTGACCTTCACGGTCACGAAGGTGTCGGGAGCCAGTTCGTGGCTGAGGGGAAAGGCCGGTTCGGTCATGTTTTCAATAAAGCTGGTGGCGAGGTTATCCAGCAAAATGCTCCAGTCGGGGGAACACAGATCCTGAGTGACCCCAAGGGTTGCAGGATCCGCCGCGAGGGTCTGGTAGGCGGTGCCAATGGATCGAATATTACAGGTGGGGGTATTGCGACCCTGTTTTTGACCAATAATACCATTGACCGAAATCAAGGTTTCCCCTCGGTTATCCAGCTCCTGTTTAAAGGTGGCGGCATCGAGGTTCGAGTCATCGTCCGTGATCACCACAATTTCCCTGCGGGAGTCTGACTGCAAGGGGACTGTCAGAGGAATTTTGCCATCCACGATATCCAAAAATACTTCGAGTGCATCGGTGCTGAAGACTCGCTGGTCAACCGGTATAAAATTAGGATGGGTGGTGACATCGGCCGAAAAATTAAAACCCTGGCCCACCATATAGACGTTGTAACCATTCAGGCCGAGATCTGTCAGTTGTTTGAGAAAGTTGGCAAACGACTGCTCCAGAGCGGCTTTTTCTTCCGCCATGCTGGCACTGGTGTCCACCAGGAAAATGATATCGTCAGGAACTGTGAGTTGACGATTATCAATGGTGTAGACATTGGTCATGGGAATCGGCTTGTTTTCACCCCGTTCACCCAATTGATCCGCTTGGATCACCGGTGTATCGCCGCGTGAAGACGAACCCATGCGAAAGTCCCGAATCTCCGGTCCACAACCGCTGAGAATCAGGAGGTTGGCGATGGCAAAGGACCACGAAATCCAACGGTGACTCTGTGTTTTCATGTTTGCCTCTAACTTGGTTCTGGGATCTAGGTTGTGTCATCCCGTCTACGGTTGGTTTTTCGACCATAAACCAAAGAAACTTTTTTGATTCTTTTAACCAATTGATTAACTTGGATAAAATGGCTGTATTTGACGCGAACGCAAGTCATGGTCATGGCGCGCCTGAGGATTTCGTCTGTCAAGTTGCTGATTTTTCTTTAGAATTTAGATGACAATCAAAGCCAGGCTGGGATGTTTTTGCAGGAGCCCGACACGATGGGACTTTATAGGTGCTTGCTGATCGGGTTTGGAATCTTACCAGGGGTGCTCAGTGCCTCAGCTCCGGTGGCTGACAAGCTGGTGATCCTGTCCTCACAACGCAAGGACATGCAGACGGAAATTCTCTCCGGTTTTAAAGAATCCTACCAAAAAACGGTGGGACGTCCCGTTGAAGTGGATTGGATCGACGTGGGTGGACCATTTGAGTCGGTCAAATTTTTGCGGTCAAGGTTTCGCGAAGCCGGAAAAAATATCGACATCGATGTTCTTTGGGGTGGTGGCAGCGAAATTTTTATCGAGCTGGATCGCCAGAAGATGCTGCAGCCCTACCAACTCCCCGCTCATTTAAAGGAGGAGGTACCCCGGCAAGTGGGTGGGGTCTCTCTATTTTCCGCCGATACAACCTGGGTGGCGGTGGCCATGACAACCTTTGGTTTGTATGTCAACACCAGGGACCTGGCGCAGCAAAAGCTCCCGGTTCCCCGTGATTGGAGTGATCTATTGCGTCCGGAATACAAAGGTCTGATCATGCTGCCGGATCCTCGCCGCTCCTCGGGTTTTACTTCGCTGCTGTGGAGTTTGAACGAATTGATGGGATGGGATCAGGCATGGGGATTCTATGGGGAGCTGGCACGGCAGACCCGGCGGTTCACCAACTCCAGCCTTGATCCCATTCGCGCCGTGGAGTCCGGTGAAGCTCCGATCACCCTGACTCTGGATTTTTTTGCATATGCCTCTCTGATGGACCGGGGCAGTGATGGCCGTGAGTACATTCTGCCTCCAGGCAAGGTGATTGTGGATGTGGATCCGGTGGCGATGATCCGGGGTGCGCCTCACGTCGACGCAGCCCAGCGATTCATCACCTATCTCCTCAGTGCGGAGGGGCAGGGGAAGTTGGCCTTTCGCAAGGGCGTGGCAGGAGGCCCCAAAAATGCCGCCTTTGGTCGCATCAGTGTCAATAAAAACATTGCCGGTGCACCG
>JAKQGS010000415.1 GCA_029556045.1 Pseudomonadota bacterium
GAAGTTGAATCAGGGAAGAATCTGATCGACGCTATTGGCGCTGTCGGCATAGAGATACCCCACCTTTGCTATCATCCGGCACTCGGTGCAGACGGAAACTGCCGCATGTGTCTTGTTGGTATCGAAGATGGCCGTCCTCCACTGGTGCCGGCATGCAAAACCAGGGCTGCCGAAGGGATGAAGGTACAGCTCGATACGGAGAAGATCAAAAAAATCCAGCGTGACATCATGGAGCTGGAATTGATCAATCATCCGATCGACTGCCCCATCTGTGATCAGGCTGGGGAATGCAAACTCCAAGACTATTACATGAAATATGACGGCCACAAGAGTCGCATGACCGTCAAACCGGTGCTGAAAGCCAAGAAATTGGATTTTGGGTGTGGGGTCGTCCATGACCAGGAACGGTGCATACTCTGTGCTCGTTGTGTTCGCTTCACCCGTATGATCACCAAAACCGGAGAACTTGGCATCGTCAATCGCACCGATGCGGCACGGGTCAATATTTTCCCCGGACGACCGTTGGCTAATCGCTACGCGCTGAATGTGGTTGATCTTTGTCCGGTGGGGGCCATGACCTCCAATGATTTTCGTTTCAAGCAACGTTCGTGGTTTCTGACCAAGAGCCCGAGCATTTGCCAGGGCTGCAGTAAAGGGTGCAACATCTTCATCGATCACAATCGTGAGAAATATAAAGATGATGTCATCTATCGTTTTCGTCCGCGTCTTAACGAGCAGGTAAATGGCTACTTCATCTGTGATGAAGGGCGCATGACCTACAAGCTTGAAAACGACAATCGTATCAGTTCGGCCGTTGTTTCCAACAAGGAGACGGGACTGAGTGAGGGCATCGAAGCGGTTCGTCGAATGATCAGCGGGGCCCAGAAAGTTGTTGTTCTGGTGTCGCCCAATAGCAGCCTTGAGCAACTCTACGCTCTCACGCAATTTGCCGCTGCCACCAAGGCCACACTTACCGGGTACAGTGATGGATATATCAAAGCTGGTGATGGTGATGGCTACCTTATCCAAGATGATAAATCAGCCAACCGCGCCTCCTTTGCCGTTCTAGCAATCGATGCCTCCAAAGCAGGATTTGATGCTGCTGTAAATGGAGCTGATCTGCTGCTGAGTTTTGGCAATGATCTTGGCAAATCGTTGAGCGATGCTGAACTCTCCACCTTGTTGGATAAATTGCAGCTGGTCTATGTGGGTTCTTCTCAGCTGCCCACCATATCCAAGGCAGCAGTGGTCCTGCCCATTGCCTCTTACAGCGAGGATTGCGGGACACTGATCAATATCGATCAGCGTCTGCAGCAGTACCATACAGCTGTGGTGAAAAACACCCCGTTGACCAATCTGATTCAGGTTGTCCAGCAACTGGGTGGGGCGGTCAAAGACGTACACGAGGCTCGTGTTGGTCTGGTGAAATCAGTGACCGCGCTCAATGGCCTGGATCTGGAAAAGGTACCTGGCGAGGGAATAGCATTAACCGATAACGAGGTCGCAAATGTCGCAGCTTGATATCTTACTCCTTGTACTCAGGGTTGCCTTTGGTGCCTTTGTGCCACTGTGCTTCATTGCGGTCCTTGTTTGGATGGAACGTAGAGGAGCCGCTTACTTTCAGGATCGTTCCGGTCCCAACCGTGCCAATATCTTTGGTTTTCGTGCTGGTGGATTGGTGCAGAATCTTGCCGATGCCGTCAAACTGATCACCAAGGAAGACGTTGTTCCGGATCATATCAAACATAAATTCTATTTTATCCTGGCCCCGGTCATAGTCTTTTTCATTG
>JAKQGS010000417.1 GCA_029556045.1 Pseudomonadota bacterium
CCCTCGCCATTCCGCATCCTGGTCGATACCTTCAGGATTCGTGAAGGCATGAATGAGAGCTGGGGCAAGCGGGACGATCTTAGGGCTTGAAGTTTTCATCCGGATCTGACTTCCGGAGTATTTTTCAAGACAACGCATTAGAAATCCTCCCTGCAGGATGTCGAGATAATGTTTGATGGTGGCCGTATTGCCTTCATCCTGAAGCTGCCCCAAGAGCTTTTGATAGGAAATTTCCTGGGCTGGATACGTCATTGCCAGGGCAAAAAGCTGGCGTAGTAATGCCGGTTTTTGAATGGTGACGGCACTTTGTAAATCTCGGCCCAAAACAGGTTCTATGATACTGTCACGTATAAATGACCGCCAGCGGGGGATATCGCCAATCATGGCAGCTGGGGCAGGGTAACCTCCAAATTTAAGGTAAGTCACAAGATCCCAGGCAAAAGCGGTTTGGCTTTCGGAAAAATCCCAGTGGGGGCAGCGAATCAATTCGTATCGTCCCGCTAAACTCTCCGTTAAACCCTGTTGTAAGGATAAACTTGCCGAACCGGATAACACCACACGCAATTTGTTTTTGTGGCGATCTCGATCAAAGAGAATCTTGACCACTTCGCTCCATCGATTAATTTTTTGAATCTCATCGATGGCTAATAAACATAGTCCTGGTTGTTCCAACGCACGCTGCCATACAAATTCTATCCATTCGGCTCCGGGGGGATTCACTTGATCGGCTGTTTCTGAAATTTTAGAGCCAGTCCATTGTTCCATGATTTGACTGATCGCCGTTGTCTTGCCGATTTGGCGAGGGCCCATCAGAACTTGCAGAAACGGTAGTTCTGGCTCGCGAAGTCGCAGAAGGAGCGAATCTGCAAAATATCTCTTTATATTCGACATGTTACTCCACTTATAGATATTTGGTAGATGAATCTCACAAATTTAGGAGCTGATGCTAATATTTTAAGAGGAATGTCATAAATGTCAATAGTTATAGCATGATAATATTTCCTGAAATTTGAAGTCAGCCGCTGCGATGAATGAAAAGCCGTTTTATAGGTGTTTGAGCCGTGTGGGCTAGTGAGGTGGACAGCTCAATGAGGACGAGCTGCAGTTAAATCTGAAAGTGAGTCACGACCAACCGTCTATAAACCTCGGATCGCAGAGGCGATCCGAGGTTCTACTTTTTAAAGCTCGCAATTGATCTTTTGGACGACATTTCCTTGAACGTTATTGAGAACCTTTTTGGTGACCCCGTTTGGCCAGTTGTCGCCATAGACAGCGAATCGACCAATTCGCTCCGAAGGCTCAAGGATGATGCCACCGATACAGGAGCTAAAGCCCTGATCCTTGCAGATTTCGTCGGCCACGTTGCGATCCACCGATTGACCCAGGTGCAGGATGATGGGGGTGCCCTGATAGGTGGGGTTATTCACCACCGTCTTCACTTCGCTACCGCCTTGATTTGCCGTGCCACAAGCTGTCGCCAGGGCCACCATCGCCAATAATGCTGCGCTTACCATCTTCATACCATTCTCTCCTTAATTAAGATTATTATTAACACCGATGCCCTGCTTATATTTTATGTATTAATTAATAACAAGTTATTATTGCAATAATAACTCACACTAATATTAGTATTTATAAAATGGCTTTTGTTAACGGATGAATCCCGTCAACCTTCTGAAATTAAAGGGGATTATAGGGATGAAATTGTGGGCTAGGCTGATTTTTTAGGGAGTCATTTCTTGGGTCGCGGTTTGATAGCGCTTACCAACAACCGTCTTAGGACTACAACGCCCTCTGGATTGTTGCCATCGAATTTGACGCGGTGGAATCATCGGAGTGCGGCGGCAACGAGATCAGGCACGCCGCTTCTTCATCTTTTGAACCCCCTCGTTCAGAATCAGCTTGATAAGAGCTTGGTAGGGGACGTCGTTCATTGAACCCAGTGCCCGTAATTCGTTGAGAAGCTGCGTTGGTATCCGGATCGATACAACCTGGGTTGGAGGTGAAGGGGGCAATGCAATACCGATATCTTCCAGTTTCAAGGGTTTAGACTTGTCGATAAAAGCAGTCGTGTCAACGGTGTCATATTCATCAATAGCCTCGTGTGATACAACTTTCTTAGGCTTCTTTTTCATAAATCCCCCGCTCCTTCTTTGATGCAGGACGTGCTGTAATGATTCGGATCTTTTGTTTTCGGTAAGTAAAACCTACCATCAAAACCCTACTTTCAAGACTTTTACCGTATAGAATATATCGCGATTCATCCTGACTACTTCGGCTATCTGCAAAAACAACATGGTTTGGATCATAAAAAGCTGATTCTGCCTCTAACGCGGAAACACCGTGCTTTTTTCATTTTTTTGGATATTCCACTGATCCCATTCAAACTTTGTCACTTCATCTCCAAAATGTCGCACGTCACACTACACTTGCATCGTATTTTTGCAGGATATTCTAGGCCATTCTAAAGAGTGTTGCAGCTCGTTTGCAAACGAATTCTATCTGAATCATTGCGCTGCGAGCCATTCGCGAACCTCTGTCAACAGCGCATCCATCATCGCAAATAACCTTTCACCCGGACAAAGGGTTGCGGTGGTGCCAGCCTCCCGGTGTCCCTTGAAATTCTCGTGGTTGATGTCGATCTCATATCGATCCGCAATCGCTTTCATCAGGGTCTTCACGCTTGCCATCTGATCGTCGGTAGGATCACCCTCTTCAAAATTTCCCATCAGGGCGATGCCGATATTGTCGCGATTGGCACCCTTGGCATGAGCACCCATCAAGGGCAAACGCCGGCCCTCAAAAATACGACCATCCTGACCGATGAGAAAGTGATAGCCAACATCACACCAACCATTCACCTGCATATGATAGTTTTGGGTCAACCGCATCCGCGATTCGCCGGTTTCCACATCCTGATTGGGATCAGCGGTATGATGCAGTACAATGCCTGTCACACCCATTTGGTCGATGCAATCCGGGGTTGCCGCAGCTCCCCACGCTTCACGGACCACAAAAGTCTTGCCCTCGAGGAGATCCACCATGGCTTGATCCGACTCCGAATCGTCGGTACCTTGGCTTTCGCGGGACACGGCATATTCCGGCAGATGTTGCGCTTCCGTCAAAAAATCAAGCTTCAAATGGGAAGGAGCCCGACCCGAATCAATTTTCAGGCGATAGTAATTGGCAGCCGCGGGCGCATCATAGACGCCAACCCCCAGCTGTCTACGCCCTTGCTCGCGGTATAAAATCGTCAGAGTCTTGAATTCACTAAAACGCTTCCCATCGATACTGGAAGCGATCTGCAGATTGCCCAGGTCTTCCGCATCCCATTGCACTCCAATCCGCGTGAAGCCACCCGCTACGTGACGAATCGGTGAAGTGATAACCTCACGTTCTGCCATCGCTGCAGCAAAGACGACGGAATGACCTTCATTTGCGCCACTATGGCCATGCGTACTACCTTGGGAGCAGCCACCTATCACCAAGACTATCGCCATCCATATGTTTCGGTACATGCGTACATCCGCTGAGCTTTCCAAACTGAATTGGCATAGCCTTTGGACGGCAGATCTGAAACGCCAAATTTTGGAGCGGGTGGACTTTAAAAAAAACGCTCCCTTTATTCGGAGTCAGATGTTCCATTCTGTGCGATTGCTTCCCCAATATTAATATGTTAATAATCCGTCTCCATTTCAATGGAAAAGGCGCACTAAATTATGAAAATACATAAAATTATCAAAGGCTTCGTACTCGTCGTTATATCCCTGGCGGGAGCCTCAGCCCTGGCCGCCAAACGTCCCGTGGTGGTGGGCAATGGCGGCGATGCGGTCCAGTGCGAAGGTGCCAGCAACAACCCGGACAAGGGTGAATTTAAAGGCCTCTATTCGTTGGATTATCTTTTGACTCTTCGGGGACGGGACGCCGACCTGGTGTCGTGGTCCAGTTTGGATGAAGGGTGGCGCGAACTTGAATCACTGGTGGCCCGCATCATGCCGGAGCATCGTCGTAGCTTTCAGGATTTTCGCCGCTGGTATCGCAATGAGGGCAACCTGCGGGCCCCCCGTTTGTGGGAAGCAGCTCCCTTTGGGTTAATCCCGTTGGAAGACGAGGGCATGGTCCGTCAGTTACCGAACGACTGCCGGAAAGACGGGCAAAGCCAGATTGTCCAAACGGTGGTGCGTCAGGATCCGGAATTTTCCGGCACCAGCAAAATAATCTATAAATTTGTTCCTTCCGTCCTTGATGATTTGGGGGCGAACGATCCCCGCCAATTAACATTTTTGCTGATCCACGAATGGCTTTGGGATCTCAGTCCCAACGTGGACCAAAACCGACGTCTGAACCGCTTTCTCCACGACAAGTCCACTTACAGCATGGATACAGCGGATGCCCGCGAAGTTATTGAAAGCCTGGGATTCCGCCTCAGTCGCGATCCATTGAACCGCGCCGCCACGTTAAGTGTGGGATCCCGGCATGGATGTATGATCGATCAAAAGGGTGTTCAGTGTTGGGGGACCACCGCTGAAATCCCCGCCATGGACCATCCCACAGCTGTTGCAGTGGGAGATCACTTCAGCTGCGCTCTGGACAAGAACGGTGTGCAATGCTGGGGCGCAAGATCGATGAACGTCCCTACCCTTAAAAATCCCTACGCTCTCGCCGCTTCGTCGACATATGCCTGCGCCCTGGATGACACCGGTGCCGTGTGCTGGGGGCAAGGTCAAGACGGCCTGACGAATCCCCCGAAACTGAGGAACCCGCGAGCTATCAGCACAGGCCCCTTATTCGCCTGTGCCTTGGATGACGATGGATTGCAGTGCTGGGGACGACGGACGCCGATTCCTGTAAACGCCGTGCAAAATCCTGTGGCCATCAGTATTGGTGGGCAGAATGCCTGCGTGATCGATGATAACGGCCTGAATTGCTGGGGACCAAACAACATCGCCGACGTACCGGCGATGCGTCATCCCACCATGGTCAGCGTCGGCCCTGGTCACGCCTGTGCAATCGATGCTGGCACCATCCATTGCTGGGACTCTATCGACGTGAGTCAGATTCCTGTCATGCAAAATCCGGATGCTGTGGCAGCGGGAGACAGGATTACCTGCGCTCGTCATGACGGCGGATTAAGCTGCTGGGGTGAGTCACCCTTTGCGGGTGTTCCTCCGCCTAAGCCGCGGGATTGATTGACCGATTGTACCGGCCAGTATAACGTCGTGTTGCAATCGATTTTTTGCCCTTCCGCTGCCATGAACAGTTTGGATATTCATGCTTCACTACCCTCTTCGAAATGGAAACAAAACCGTAATCCGTTTTTTGGCAGATTCGCCTGTACCTTGACGGCTCTTAGCCGCTTGTCATTCACCGACAACTTAAAGACGGACACTCTGACTGTGGCAAAATTCCATTCAAACGAATAAATACCTCAGGCTAGGTTAACGTTTTGTCTAATAACGAAATGACATTTGCACTTGCAATGTACGTCTATTTACCGTACTTGTCGAATATGTCATATTTCCACGCGGACAGGTTGTATGGCAAAAAAAGCTATCGTTTTGTTGACACCATTTTCAAGCAAGCAATTAAAGAAATTGCCACTTCATATCCGCGAAGCGTTCTATTTTTGGGTTCATTTGATTGAAAATTTTGGACTTGTTAGAACTCGTAAAATTCCCGGCTATCGGGACAAGATTTTGTCTGGAGCAAGGAAGGGCCAGCGATCTGTCAGGTTAAATCGCGGATACCGGATATTCTATACGGAAGCTGATTCCGCGGAAGAAATTGAACTAACAGTGATCGGAGTTAATAAACATGAGTACTAAAAAAAGAGCCATTTCGATACTCGAGCCCGAACTTGGCCCGGTCACGTTTGGCCTTTTTATGCGAATTGCCCGGACTTCATTAGATTTGACCCAGGTAGAAATGGCTCGAAAACTTAAGATTTCAAAGTCAACCCTTTGCGATATTGAGAAGGGTCGTCAGTTAGTTAGTCCTGAGTTAGCCGCCAAGATTGCAAAGAAAGCTGGATTTCCTGTTATTGTCGCGGTTAAGGCTTGTCTGCAGGACCAACTAAAAAAGGCCAAGATTAACTTAACGGTTGAACTGACTGCCTAGATAACAAATATCGTGTATATCCCGCCAGTAGCTTCTTTGAAGTCAGACTCCCCCTGCACATACCAGACTATCCCGGGGGGGGGACACCTTACGCATTATATCTCTTCCGGCCTATCCAATCGAAAAAGTTGCATGGAAAACTGATACACCGCTTGGAGGTCGCCGCTATTGAGAAACGCGGTGAGTTCCTGCTGAAAGGCGGTGATGCGGCGATTGGCCTCTGGCAGACGAGAGGGGTCGATGGCCTGGGTGACGGTTTTGAGATAACGCTCTTCAGGGCTCTGATGCATCACCGCCTGATCTGCCAGGCGAAGCATCTGCTGGTGGTACTCCCGGATCAACTGGGAGGGAACATCCCCCGTATCAAAATTGGGGGCCGCCTGCTGCCAGCGGTTATTTGTGAACTTTAGCATCCCCACCCGCTTGAGTCGCTCAAGGGCCAGGGACGCTTCCAACGGTAAGATTCCCAACCGTTTGCCCAACCACCTGGGGTCGGGATTAAAGTGGGGCAGACTTACCAGTTCAAAAATCGCATAGTGGTACCAGCGGGCGGTTAAAGCCATGGCATCCAGACGCAGCGGATGAAGCTGGGGATGGTGACCGACCCAGGAATGAATCTCCCGGTCGATGGCTTCCCATTCCTTGGGATCCTGACACTCCTGCCGTCGCACCAGCTGGAGAAATAGATGTTTTTTGTCGGCGGACCAGTTGATCCGCTTGATCAGGGAGGTGGCTTTACCAAGGCTTAACTCCCGTTGCTCGCTGATCACACGGGAGAGAAAAGCTGGGGAAAGCCCCAAGTCATCCGCAAAAGCCCGCAACGAATAACGGCCTTCCGCCTCACGGCGTCTGACCAGCTCGTCCCCCAGCATTTGTCCCGGTGTGGGATGATGACCTGGTTTCATGGGTCACCTATTGGATGCGTAATTTGTACGATTGCCGTTTCATCTCAATTTTATGGCCTTTCACCACGCGGCCACCCCCTTTGGTGCAGGCGCCCAGCTGGCCATGGTCAAATTCAAATGGCTTGTTGGTGACACAAAACGAAGCGCTGGCGTCACCGGTGCCGCCCCAGGTCTGACCACCATCTTCCGCATAAACCGCCACGTCGCCGGAATAGTGTCCGAGGTCGTGCTCCAGACATCTCCCCTTTTGCACGGAGTACCAACCGCGCGATAGCCATTTCAGGTTGAGGCGTTGCAACAGGGCCACGTAAATCTTGTCGTGACTGGTTTCATTGCATACGGATAGGACGTCTGGGGTGGGGCTATCGCTGCTGGTCAGATTCCATGTAAACGTTTTCTGGGGTGTCTCCATGGTCCAAGGGTTTTGAATAAACTTGAATCCAGAGGTTCGGTATTGGTCCGGTTGGTCGCACCGGGCGTTTTTGCTCAGTTCAAAAGCTTTGGTGCTGACGCAGTAGTCCACCCAATTGGCGTTATTGCCCCAGACGATGGGATTACGATTGCCACCGGAGGTAGCCTTGGCCCAAAGGGGAAAACTGCCAGGGTAGTCCCGTAGGATCACATCACACTCCCCTTTTTTAATCTGGTACCAGCCATGGGCCGCAATGATGGGAATCAGGGAAAGCACCTCTTCGCGACGGGCAAACGTCACATAGATCGTGTCAAAGCTGGTTTGATTGCAGACGCGAAAGTCCCAACGGCGCTCCTGCAGTTCCCGGTAGTAGGCCGCAGAAATATCGTCCACCATCGCATCTTCCTGCTTGTTGGCCTCCTTCTCCATCGGACTGTTGTCGTAACCATAGGAAAACAAGTCGTTAAAATAATCCCGGCCGAAGTTTGCCAGCGACTCTCCCCGCTGCTCGAATTGCCGCACATGGGTCAGTTCATGGGCAATCAGCATCGTTTGATCGTACCAACTGATCGAGTCCTTGGGGGCTCGAACATAGATGTCGTAACCATAGGTTTGCGCTTTGGCGAATTCAAAATCGACTTTAAAGATGCCGTTGCCGTACTGGTCCATCAACCGCGATCCCCAGTGAATCCGCACCTTTCGCACCAAATCCCCGTAAACCGGCCGCAGAGCTGCCTGCTGGGACTCGGACAGAAAACTCACCTGCGGATTGCGTCCAAACATCTCGGTGGCCGCTTCTGGGTAAAGAACCTTGCCAGCCTCTCCCCAGGAAGCGCCCCAGGGATTGCTGACATCCCAGCAATTCAAGGCTTCCCAGGTTTTGCATGCGGTCTGGCAGGTGGGTTCCACAAATCCACCGCCGATGCCGCATTGGGTTCCACAGGTTTGGTTGCAGTTGTAGGCGGCCATCGACGGGTCGAATGAAGTCAGCAAAAGGACCAAAAAGGTGAAGAATTTCATAAAAATTCCTTTAATAAATAGGTTGCCGTTTTAAACTGTTTTTAATATAAAATCAATGCTAATTATTAATATTTTTAATTCATATAAAGAATTAACCCACTTATATCATTATGCCGTGAGGTAACCGCCATGAATCGCTTATTCCCATGCGCCCCTATCCTACTTTTCTTCGGTTTGTTCCTGTTGACTGATCTCAGTCCTTCCCAGACACGCGACGCCGCCGATCGACGCGATACCAACAAGCGCTATGATTGGAACGCCGACCAGATGAGCCGGGACGTCTTTGATTACGCCCGCGGGTTTGCTGTGGGAGCAAACGATCTGACGTCCAACCTGGCGGCCATTGACCAATTCACACAGGAAAAGGAGAAGGAGTTAATCCAACTCTGGAACGAGGGAAAGATCACCCGGGAGCAATACGATGGTGGACCTCTATCTCTGCGGCAGCCTGGTGGCGAGTTGGGGGAAGTGCAGCAAGCAGCCCGTCTTGCGAAGGACTTTCTGGCAGAACCGACGAAACGCGATCAGATGACTCAAGACCCTTGGTTTTTCACCTCGGATATTTTTCATAATCTGACCCTCAGTGGACAGACCACGGATGGATCTCTTGTTCACCTGCGCATGGGAACCCATGGTGGCCTTGAATATCGGGATCAGAATCCGCGGGGGGATGGATTCCCTCTGGCCGGATCAAAGTGGGTGGAAGGATCGCTGATCCTCGGTGGAAAAATCTGGAGTTTTCGTTCCCTCTATACCGATCA
>JAKQGS010000428.1 GCA_029556045.1 Pseudomonadota bacterium
TGATCGGGGGAGAGAGCCCCTTGTTTGCAGATATGCGGGTTAAGATCAAACAATATAAAGAGGACGTGATTTTCAAGGGATTCGTGGACGACAAGGCCCTGCGGGACTACTACCGCCATGCCAGTTTGGTGGCCTATCCGAGCCTGTATGAAGGTTTCGGATTTCCCCCGTTGGAAGCCATGGCCAGCGGAGTGCCGGTGGTAACCACCAATACCTCGTCGATACCCGAGGTCGTGGGAGATGCGGCCCTGATGGTGAGTCCCTACGACTCTGAGCAGCTGGCGGAAACCATGGCGGACGTATTGAGTCAACCTGAGTTACGGGTCGATCTCAGTCGCCGTGGTCTTCAGCAGGTCAAAAAGTTCAACTGGTATCGGGTTGCCCGCAATGTTCTGGGGGTCTACCACGAAGCCTTTCATGACAAAGCAGCGGGTCACACTGTGAGTGACCAGTCGTTTTTGCCGTTTTCTCTTTGGCAAAAGCTGGTTAAGCTGGAGCGTGAGCGCATGGGAATAAAAAAACTGCCAGAGATGGGGACGACAACATGAGCGGGCGCAAGCAGATCAGGGAGATTCTCAAGGGAGCGGTTGATGGCATGGCTGTGACCGTGCATGGTTGGGTGCGATCCAAAAGGGTTTCTAAGAATTTTGCTTTTGTGGTGATCAATGACGGTTCCCAGCAGGATGATCTGCAACTGGTGGTGGACGCATCGTCGCCCGCGTTTGGTGCGTTAGATCGCGTGAACACCGGAGCCGCGATCAAGGTGGACGGGGTTATGAAGGCATCTCCCGGTAAAGGGCAAGCTTGGGAAGTTCAAACGACGACCCTTGAAGTGCTGGGAGACGCTGACCCGGAAACATATCCCCTGCAGAAAAAAGGGCATAGCCTGGAATTTTTGCGGGAAATTGCTCATCTGAGGGGGCGTTCCAATACATTTGGAGCTGTCTTTCGTGTCCGCAATACGCTTTCCATGCTGGTGCATGAGTTTTTTCAATCTCAGGGATTTATTTGGGCCCATACCCCTATCATTACAGCCAGCGACTGCGAGGGTGCGGGTGAGATGTTTAATATTTCAACCCTGGATCCAAAAAACCCTCCCCGCACCGTTTCGGGAGAGATCGATTACAGCAAGGACTTTTTTGGCAAGCGTGCTCACCTGACCGTAAGTGGGCAGCTGAACGGTGAAGCTTTGGCGCTGGCCTTGGGTAAAGTTTATACATTTGGACCAACATTTCGAGCGGAAAACTCCAACACGAGTCGACATCTGGCGGAGTTTTGGATGATTGAACCAGAGGTGGCCTTTGCGGATCTCCAGGATAATATGATCCTGGCAGAAGAGTTTCTGCGGACGATATTCAGTGGGGTTTTGAGTCGCTGCGAAGCGGAGTTGGCCTTCCTCGAAAAACATTATGAAGGTTCGTCCATCGCGGCTCTCCGTGCCCTAGCTGATCAACCATTTGCCCGGATTCGTTATACCGATGCAGTTCAGGAACTGAAGAAGTCCGGTAAAAAATTTGAGTTTGAGGTGGAATGGGGCAAAGATCTGCAGTCTGAGCATGAACGCTTCCTGACGGAAGAAATCTTCAAATGTCCTGTGATTGTTTCGGACTATCCCAAGGATATTAAAGCATTTTATATGCGCCTCAATCCCGATGAGCGCACGGTGGCCGCCATGGATGTCCTGGTCCCTCGTATCGGAGAGATCATTGGTGGATCGCAGCGGGAAGATCGGGTGGCGGTGCTGGAGTCACGGATGGCGGCAATGGGCATTCCCACGACTGACCTGCAGTGGTATCTCGATCTACGGCGCTTTGGAGGAGTACCTCATGCCGGGTTTGGTCTCGGTTTCGAGAGATTGGTGCAGTACGTGACGGGTATGGGGAACATCCGCGATGTGATTCCCTTCCCCCGTGCGCCACAAACCATTGAATTTTAAGGTTAAATGAGGTTGTAGCGACAATTGGGCCCTGATTCTGAACAAGGTGTTGACCATGAATCATTTCTTCAGATATAGTCCGCCCTCTGTATAGCGCTCATAGAGGTTACCTCATAGGGCCTTTGCCGATAGATTTTGGAGTAAAAAGTTAATGAAAACGCACAGTGTGAAAGCAGCTGACATCAAAAAACAATGGGTCATTGTTGATGCAGCGGATCAAGCCTTGGGTCGGGTAGCCTCTCAAATCGCCTACCTATTGCGCGGCAAACACAAAACCACCTTTGTTCCGCACCTTGACGGTGGTGATAATGTGGTTGTCATCAATGCTGATAAAATCCGCCTGACCGGTTTGAAGTGGAAAGATAAGGTTTACTACCACCACACAAGTTATGTTGGCGGTATCAAGGCGATCAAAGCTGACGATCTGGTGAAGAAAGATCCCAGCAGAATGATTTCCCACGCCGTGAAAGGCATGTTGCCGGCCAATAAGTTGGGTCGTCAAATTCTTAAAAATATGAAAGTTTACAGTGGCGCTGAGCATCCGCATGAGGCTCAAAAGCCAGTAGCGGCGCAAAAGCGTACGATCGGCAAGGGAGAGTAATTCATGGCTTCAAAGGCAGTCCACACCGTTGGCAAAAGAAAAACCGCGATCGCTCGCGTTTGGGTTAAACCTGGTAATGGTACGATCACCATCAATAACAGAACGATGGATGATTACTACCTGCGTGCCACATCCAAAATGGTGATCATGCAGCCGCTGGAGCTGACCGGTACCGCTGGTAAGTACGACATTAAAGTAAATGTCTGTGGTGGTGGTCTAAATGGTCAGGCTGGTGCTATACGTCATGCAATTAGCCGTGCGTTGTGCGTGATTGACCCTGAAAACCGCACTGCACTGAAAGTCGAGGGTCTTTTGACCCGTGATGCTCGTAAGAAAGAGCGGAAAATGTACGGTCTTAAATCTGCTCGTGCCCGTTATCAGTTCTCCAAACGTTAATATTGCATTGCAGTTGCAAAACGACGAAGGAGATGGGTTGTTTAAACTCATCTCCTTGTTTTCTTAAAGAGGAAATAGACGATGGCCGAAACAATTGATGATCTTTCCATTGAATATATTGAAGATGAGAAAGTTGTAGTCAAGCAGCTGGAAAAAAACGTCCTGACTCGTGGTAACTGGACCACGATCATGTATTTGTTTCAGGAGATGAATAAAAAAACCGGAGAATACGGTGCCCCTAAGGTATCGATTCGCCGCTACCAAAAACGCAACGGCGTCTATCGTCAGCAGAGTAAATTTAACATATCCAGCGCCAAGCAGGGGCGGGAAATCATTAAGGCTCTTGAGACTTGGTTTCCTGCTGGAACTGAGGCCGCTACTGGTGCTGGATCTGAGGCCGACGACGATTCCAGTGGCGATTAATTGATATTGGTAGAGCCTAAACCTCAGATGCCAGGCGTCGGGGAGTGGCGGCGCGGAGTATACGTCGGGTAAATGAGCACCGACGCGACGAAGACAACAGCGCAGATGGGGTTCAGAAATAAATTCTAGCGACGACCCCTAATAAGAAGCGCCCACAACCCTCCACGTTTTTTGTGGAGGGTTGTGTTTTTTAGGGCGTTAAGCTGGATTTGCCTTTTCTGGCGGAGTTCCAGGTAGTGGAGAGACTTGCGGGCTGAATCGCCCCAGGTGGTATTCCACCAGCCGGCAGCATTCACTTCGATAATCGAATGGTGAGCCAGAGCTTTCGCGTCTCCACCAGAGTAAAGGGTGCCAGGATTCATGGTTGCCACGTGGATTGGCAAGCCCCAAGCGGTTATGACATGAAAGTCAGTCCCTTGAGGGGGGATCAAACGAATGATATCCAGCTCGCCGCAGAGGAATCCAGCCGTGACGACCAACGAAAGGCATTCCATCTTTTGAGTATGAGTACACAGAGCCTTAAAATCGTAAAATAAGAGTCCTGTGCTGAAACGGCCCGGAAGGACTTGAAGTTCAGCCCACCCAACAGGCTCATCGCCAAGGGAATCCAGGTATACCGTCCAACGTGCAGCGAGACACAAACCCTTCGCATTTCCTGACTTTGTGATTGGAAGGCACCGATAGACCTGCGCAATTGAGGAGCGTCTTCCTTCAGTAAACGCAATGATATCAACATCTTCCCATGAATCTTCCGGCCGCCAGCGGATGTGGCGGGTATTGATGGCAACCCTGGGAAAAGGGCGTGGAGGTGTCTTTTTTGTTTTAATCATATTGTTGTCAAAGTAACATTATAAAAGTTCGAGTGTAAATTTTTCTAAGAGATATTGGGAGAATAAAGTGTTTCAGCAGATGCAGCCCAAAAAAGAAGGGGGCAACAAGAGCTCCCGCAAGGTTGAAACGAACCGGGATACCGCTGTTACAATTTTAACAAGTGGATGTCATTTCAACGGCAAGCTTCATTGTCGCGGGTCTACCCGGATCGGCGGGCGCATCGAGGGGGAAATCCTTTCTGAAGGGCTTTTAATCATCGAAGATGAGGCCGTCATTTTGGCCAACATCCGGGCAGATGAGGCGATCGTGCAAGGACGCGTCAAGGGGCGAATCGAGGCGCGCAACCGTATCGAACTATGTCCTTCCAGCCATTTTGAAGGTGATATAGTCACACCGATTCTGATCGTTCAGGAGGGAGCCCAGTTTAACGGGCGCACCATCATGGTCTCCAGTGAGTCGGGCGAGTCGATGCAGCGGAACGCAACTCATTCTCCCAAGTTGTCGGCTGTCGGTGAGGGCGAGATTATTTCTGGAACCGCGGTTGTGCGCGATCAGGATCCTGTGGCAGGCAAGGTTGGGGAGCTACGAACTTAGGTTTTGATCATGGAATGCCAGAAAACTGTAATATCGGTTGGTTAGGGATTGTTGCATGAAAAGAATTCTTTTTGCGGGACTTTGTTTGGTAACGAGCGCGTGTACACAGGAAACGCAGAACGAGATAACCCGCAGTATCCAGAATTGGACCGGAACCAATGGTGTGCTGGATGTTATGAGCAGCGATAAGGTTATGTACCGTTTCATCAATATCGATAAACTGTCGACAGCAACAGAAACCGGGGGGACCGCAGTGCGTCCTTACCGTTTTGGTTATGGGGTATTCGATAAAAATCTGAACTATGTTCAAGATCCCGGCGAAAAAAAAATCTATTTTGAAATCAGTGATTACTCCACAAATTATATCTTTTACGAAAATCCATTTTAAAACGAGGTACTCCCATGGGCCGAAGGATCATTTTTGCTCTGGTCTGTATCGCTTGGTGTCCCCTGACCGGCTGTACCTCGAATGTGGAAGAGTTTTCCGAGGTGGTCAAAGCGGATCAGGCCGCAATTACCATTCCAGCAGTTCCCGCAGAAGAAAATGAATTTGTATCACCCTATCAGTGGAATGACCAAAAATTCGATGTGGCCTGGTGGACCTGTCAAGTATCCTCAGGTCGTTCCGCAGTGCTGGTATTTCACGGTGTTGAGGCAGCACCCAGCCGCGGTTTCTGTCAATCCTGGATGGCACAGGTGTTCCTGGCGAAGGGAATCAATGTGGTCGCGTTTCACCGCCCTGGGTATGGCAAATCAACGGGCGAACGGGAGTTCGCCGGCCCCCAGACGGTTGCAGCGGCCCAGGCTGTCACCAGTGAAGCGCGAAAACAAAAACATCCGATCAGCGGCGTATGGGGAATCCAGGACGGAGCGATTGGGGCAGCTTTTTACGCAAAGACAGATACACTTCTCCAGTGGCTGATCCTCGGCAATGGCATCTACGATTTGGAGTTGGCGCATAAGTCGATCCAATCACCCCTGCTAAAACAACAGCTAAATGCTCTGGTGGCCAAAGAAAAAGATATGGCTTACGAATCACGCTCCATCGCATGGGATTTTTCCGGTCTTCCCCATCAATTATTTCTCTACCATGGACAAGCCAATACAGATGTGGCGCCCCTGCAAGCCACGCAGTTTCGGGATAGCTTGGTCACCCAGGAGCATACCGTAGCGCTTAATCTCATCGAGGGAGGCACAGAGGCGTTGTCGGAAACCCAGCAGATACAGGTCATGACCCTGATTCTGGCGAAGATTGCAGCCCCAGCCAAAAAGTAATCACATATCTACGAAATGGGCACTAGAAAGTTTGCGCCTAAAGGGCGCACTTTTGTTTCGTGCTCATGATGGGTGAAGGAGGAAGGGTGTAGGTAATGCCAGTGCTGGAATCCACCTTCTCATAGGAAAACGGGTAACCGAAAAATACATTTCGGGGTGTAAATTCATGCTGGGGATCTACGAGCCAGGTCCTGGTGATTTTTCCGTCAAGCCCACGTTTATCAACGAAAAAATTAAATGACCGTACCGTTAGTTCAGCACCCTGATAGGGTATACGATGGATGTAAAGAGACGCATTCTGAGGGGCGCTTGGCTGGATTTCGAGGTGTTTTTCACCACTGGTTTCGTCGATATAGGTAACCTTGGCTCCGAGGTTCAAAACCACGTCTCCGAGTTCGCCTGAATCCCGTAAACGCAAGTCTGCTTGAATCCAGCGGTTACCATCGACAAGCTGGTGCGCATCACCGAATTGATCGATGTAAAAAGCGCATTCTTCATTAACGGCTTCCTGGTCGATAGTGTAAGAAAAATCATCCGAAGCATAAATTGGGGTATGTGCCGCGAGTAACAGGCCAGACAGGCAGAGGTTCAATGTCTTCATACGGATTCCAAATCGGATGGATGTTATTTGTTCGGCTGCCTTTCTAAGGCGAGGGGTACATTTCGTCAAGGTGTTTTGACAAAATCAAAGAACAGTTAAAAAATTAAACTAGAACAGGTAGTTGCATAGAGTTTTGAGGTTATGGGTGGAATTCTCAATTCATGCTCAATAATTATGCATTTGGTATCCTAAACATCGGTTGCAACATTTGATTTTCAGTATAGAGTGGCCAGCACCGGCATGGGATTTGATGTGGGTAATATATGCACACGAACGGGCCCACCCAATTCGCTACCATAGGGATATTAAGGACTTAAAAATCGAAAAATAAATAATCATTCTGTTTCATTGAATTGCGGGAGTGGTTTGTCATGTCGTTTGAAGTAAAGGTTCCAGCGGTTGGGGAATCCGTTCAAGAAGGCCAGATCTACAAATGGCATAAAAAGAGTGGCGATTATGTAAGCCGGGACGATGTCATGGTGGAACTGGAAACCGACAAGGCCACGGTGGAGATCGTGGCAGAAACTGCGGGTGTGATTACGACATTGGTGAAAGAAGGCGATACGGTTGCCGTCGGTGATAAGATTGCGACCATCGATACTAATGCACCAATGCCCGCATCAGCGGCTGCCAAGTCCGCTCCTCCACCGCCACCACAACCGATAGTGCAAAGTGGCAAGTCCTCTGCGAAAGTGGATAAACCTCTTAGTCCGGCGGTCAGTCGTATGGTGAACGAGCAAAATCTCGACCCCAAGCAAATATCCGGCAGTGGACGGGATGGTCGTATCACTAAAGCCGATGTGGTTCAGCACCTGGCAACGGCTCCTGGAAAAAGCGCACCGGCCACACCGGAACCCGCCCGAACTCTGAACGTCGAGACGGGTGCCCGTGAAACCCGCCGGGTCAAAATGTCCAAACTCCGCCAGACCATTGCGGAGCGTCTGGTGCAGGCGCAACAGACCGCCGCCATGCTCACGACTTTTAACGAAATCGATATGACCGCAGTCATGGACATGCGTAAGCGTTACAAGGACTCCTTCAAGGACCATCACGGGGTGAATCTCGGGTTCATGAGTTTTTTTGTGAAGGCTGTCGTGGAAGCGTTGAAAACCTACCCTGCCATCAATGGTTTTGTGGATGGCACCGACACTGTTTTTCACGACTACTGTGACATCGGTGTGGCTGTATCAACGGAGCGGGGATTGATGGTGCCGGTGCTAAGAAATTGTGAATCCTTATCGTTTGCAGGTGTTGAGCAGGCCATTGGTGAATACGCCAAAAAAGGCCGGGAAGGTAAAATCACACTCGACGATTTGGCAGGGGGCACATTTACTATTTCTAATGGTGGCACGTTTGGTTCCCTGTTGTCGACGCCCATATTGAATCCGCCACAAAGCGGAATTTTAGGTATGCATAAAATTGAAGAACGCCCTGTCGCCTTAAATGGACAAGTGGTCATCCGGCCCATGATGTATGTTGCTTTGTCCTACGATCATCGCATCGTTGACGGCAAGGAGGCGGTGGGGTTCCTGGTCAAAGTTAAAGAGTGTATCGAAGATCCAGCTCGCCTGTTGTTGGGAGTGTAAACCGTGGAAGCATTTGACTTGGTGGTTATTGGTGGCGGGCCCGGGGGTTATGTGGCGGCGATCCGCGCTGCGCAATTAGGCCTGAAAACCGCATGCATAGAATCACGGGGGTCCCTGGGTGGGACCTGTCTCAACGTGGGCTGCATTCCCAGTAAAGCCTTACTCCAATCGAGTGAGGCTTTTGCTCATGCCAGTCATAAAGCAAAAGAGCTTGGTGTCGTCTATAAAGACGTGGGGTTTGACCTGGCCCAGATTCTGAAGCGTAAAGATGGCATCGTCCGCCAACTGACTGGTGGTATCGAAGGACTGTTCAAGAAAAAAAAGGTGACCTATTTCAAGGGAATTGGATCATTTTCAGGACCCGGTCAGGTCAAAATTGCTGGTATTGACGGTGTTGAAACCCAGGTGTCTGCCAAGAAGGTGATCATTGCCACTGGGAGTGCCCCCATTGAAATCCCCATTGCGCCGTTCGACGAAGACCGCGTGGTAAGCTCGACGGGAGCGTTGAATTTTCCCGAAGTGCCCAAACATTTAGTGGTCGTGGGTGGCGGTGTCATCGGTTTGGAGCTTGGTAGCGTCTGGGCCCGTTTGGGTGCCAAAGTCAGCGTGATCGAAGCCTCTTCGCAGATTCTTTCCATGATGGACGGCGATGTGATTAAAACCGTGACGAAAGTCCTCAAGAAAGAAGGAATGGATTTTTATACGGAAGCCAAATTTACGGGACTCAAGCGAGGTAAGCGTGATTTGACGGTTGTCTGTCAAAAAGGTGAAGAGTCCTTTGAATTACAGTGTGATCGTCTGCTCGTTGCCGTGGGGCGGCGCGCTTTCACATCAGGGCTGAACCTGGAGTCCATTGGACTGACCACCGAAGGAAACGGGAAAATCAAAGTCGATACTCACTTTCAAACGGATGTTCCAGGTGTTTGTGCCATCGGGGATGTTATCGCGGGGCCTATGTTGGCTCACAAAGCTGAGGAAGAAGGTGTCGCTTGTGCAGAATTGATCGCCGGCCGTTATGGCCACGTTAATTACGAAGCCATTCCCAGCGTTGTGTACATCTGGCCGGAAGTGGCCTCCATCGGCCTGACGGAAGAGGAATGCAAAGCAAAGGGACTTGCGGTGAAGGTTGGTAAGTTCCCGTTTGCCGCTAATGGTCGGGCCAAATGTTTTGGCGAGACCGAAGGATTCGTGAAAATTATCGCAGATGCACATACCGATCGCATGCTGGGGGCCCACATAGTTGGGCCAAATGCATCCGAGCTAATCGCAGAACTGGCGATCGCATTTGAATACAGTGCCAGTTCTGAAGATGTGGCTCGCTCGGTGCATGCCCATCCAACACTTGCAGAAGCCATAAAAGAAGCAGCCCTCGCCGTCGACGGGCGAGCATTGCATATTTGAGAAAGGGTTTGAAATGGCCGGGACGTTGAATTTTCAGAAATTCAGTTTTGCCAATGGAGCCAACGCCGCGTATATCGACGATCTCTATCGGCGATTCCGGGACAATCCAGACAGTGTGGAGGCTTCCTGGCGCAGTTTTTTTGAGGGCTACGAGTTCGCAGCCCAGGGTGTGTCCGGTCGTTCTGGCAATGATCTGGAAGCCAAAGTCGAAGCCTATATCAATGCTTTTCGTCGTTTAGGTCACTTGAGTGCCCATCTGGATCCCCTGAATGAAAGACCGGCCCTGCGTCATGATATGCTGCCTGAGCAACATGGTTTGGGTGATGTGCCGAAAGACATGACGTTTCATCCATCCAATTTACCCGTCAAGGGCTCCCTGACGTTTGCGGAAATCCATCAGCTGATGCTTGATACGTACACCCGCACCATTGGTGCGGATTATCGTGAGATTAACGATATCGAAGCCGTGACCTGGTTTCAGGAACAGATGGAAGGCTGTCGTAATCAACCGACAATTCCTACTGAGGTGAAACGACGGATATTTGGCAAGCTTGTGGAGGCAGAAGGTTTTGAACGATTTCTTCAGGACCGTTTTCTGGGGCAAAAACGCTTTTCAGCCGAAGGCCTCGAATCCCTGATTCCTCTCCTGGACATAATGTCTGATGAAGCCGTCAAAGGTGGAATCGAGGAGATCTCCATGGGCATGGCCCATCGCGGCCGACTGAATGTGTTGACCAATTTTATGGGGAAACCCTATGAATTGATGTTCAAGGAGTTTGAGGGCAGTGAGTACAACACCCACGATATTGACGGGGACGTAAAGTACCACAAGGGATTTGCCAGCTATGTCGAAACTCAGTCGGGGCAGAAGGTGCGGGTTAATCTGGCGCCAAACCCCAGTCACCTCGAAGCGGTGAACCCAGTCGTGGAGGGGTTTACCCGCGCGCGGCAACGGATTTTGGGAGACCAGGATAACCGACGGGTCATGCCGGTTTTACTGCATGGAGATGCATCATTCGTTGGGCAGGGGATTGTTGCCGAAACATTGAACCTTTCAGGATTGGAGGCCTATCAGACAGGCGGAACAATCCATGTGATCACCAACAATCAGGTGGGATTCACCACCAACCCCGATGAAAGTCGCTCCTGCAATTATTCTTCGGATATCGCCAAAATGGTGCGTGCACCCGTTTTGCATGTGAATGCGGATGATCCCGAAGCTGTCGTCTGGACTGCCCGCCTGGCGGTGGCTTATCGTCAGAAGTTTAAAAAAGACATTGTGATTGATCTGGTAGGCTACCGTCGCCATGGCCATAATGAGACGGACGAGCCTACTTTTACCCAGCCGCAGATGTATCGCGTCATTAAAAACCACGAAACCGTCCTTAACATCTATACCAATCAGCTGATTCGGGAAGGTGTAATGACGCAGGTGGAGTCCGATGAAGAGATCAAGGGGTTTCGCGCCCGCCTTCAGGCTGGATTGGATAAGGTGCGTGGGAACCAGAATATCGAAATTCTGGTCAGTTATCCCAAGGAGCTGGAATATAGCTTAAAGTACGTCAAAGCAACGGAGGATGAGTGTCTCCAAAAAGTCAAAACGGCTGTCAATGCTGATAGGTTGCAGAGCGTGGCGACCAATATAGCGACAGTGCCGACAGGCTTTAATCCCCACCCTAAAATTGCCAGGCTTTTCCAAACCCGCAAGGAGATGATGCAGGGAGAGGGGAACATTGATTGGGGTATGGCGGAGCTATTGGCCTATGGCACTCTGGCGGCAGAAAAGCATCACGTGCGACTATCCGGCCAGGATTGCCGCCGTGGGACCTTTAGTCATCGTCACGCAGTGATTCGGGATTATGAAACCGGACAATTGTGGCACGCCCTGAATCAGATTTCCCTCGACCAAGCTCCGGTTGATGTCATCAACAGCCCGCTTTCCGAGCAGGGGGTTATGGGCTTTGAGTTCGGTTATTCGGTGGCAGATCGCGATGCCCTGGTGCTATGGGAAGCACAATTTGGGGATTTCGCCAACGGGGGTCAAATCATCATCGACCAGTTTCTGGTGGCCTCCGAAGCCAAGTGGAAACAAGCCTGTGGCCTGGTGCTTATGTTGCCACACGGATATGAGGGTATGGGGCCCGAGCATTCCAGCGCCAGGCCCGAGCGTTTCCTGCAACTCAGTGGTAATTTAAACATTCAGGTGGTTAATCCCACTACGCCGGCGCAATTGTTCCATGTGTTACGCCGTCAGATGGTCCGGGAGTTCCGGAAACCTCTGATTCTCATGACTCCCAAAAGCCTGTTGCGGCATGCCAAGGTCGTGTCGAAAATTAAAGAATTTAGCACTGGCGAGTTTCAGGAAGTTATGACAGATGCCGGCCGGAATAAAAGTGATGTGCGGCGTCTGCTGCTTTGCACGGGAAAGATATTCTATGACCTCGATGAGGCACGGGTAAAGTCTCCCAACAAGGGC